>CAYJLL010000048.1:0-3505 GCA_964370955.1 uncultured Rikenellaceae bacterium
CAAACTAATAATCAAAAGGACTTCTAGGAATTTAGTAATTTATTATTTTGTATATAAATCTTTCCTAGCGCGTTTTTTTTGTAAGGCTTACATTGAAAAGTAAGCAATTCTTAGCAGTCCTTTAATATATAACTCAGGCGAATTCTTTGTAAAAGGAATTCGCCTGAGTTTTTTCTGCTTAAGAGTCATATGTATTTTTGTCTGCTCACTCTATTATTTTTATTGTGATCCATCTATAAAATACAGGCTTGTTGAGTGGTATTCAACAAGCCTGTGGTATATAAAGAGTAGAGCAGAGGATTAATTGATAAATATCTCGTCGGCAAAGATCCAGTTCATAGTGCCACCCCCGGGGAGTCCTTTCTCGGGGATATGGTTCTTGCCCACCACTCGCACATAGCGTGCCGTGGCATCGCCCGTGACGGTGAATGTGTGGCGAGTTGTGGGTGTTTTATTCAGATCGACATTGTGTGTTGCACTGCCAAACTTTGTGAAAGTTTTATTATCGTCCGAGATCTCTACTATCATCTCCACGGGTAGGTAGATCCACGCTCCTATACTCTGAAGGAAGCTACCAGCAATTTCTTTGATAGGGGTTGGATCACCAAGGTCGATAGTCAAATCAAAATCGTGGGTATTGAATCCTTGCATAAACCCATCGTTGTGATTTACTCCGCCAGTGAGACCATCAATAAGAGTCTGATCGCCTTTGGCGCCTTTGAAAGCGTTAGCTGGTTTTTTCGTGTAGAGTATATTTTTACCCACACCCTTGTGCATTCCAATTGTACGCTGAGTGGGTTTCTTTGAGATCATTTTGCCATCCAATGCAACGATAGCATTGACTGTAGTTGTCTGGTCGATAGAAATTGGAGCTGTGTATTTAGGCGATTCAAGTGTTGGTTCCGAGCCATCCATAGTGTAGTGAATATCTACGCCATAGAGCTCTGAGGTGAGAGTCATATTATATTTTTTGGTTGATTCATCCCATGCGGCAGTAATTTGAATTTGATCTGTACCTGGGTGAATGTTTGCTCCCATTGCCTTTAGGCGCTTCGAGTGGGTGTAGAGACGTTCAGCGAAGCTATCCCAGTCTTTAGATGATTTTGGCGACCATGCAACCTCCGCAAGTGCCGACATACGAGGCATAGCCATATACTCAACGTGGGCAAAGTTCGGTATAAATTCAGTCCATATATTCGCCTGCGTTCCCAAGATATGTTTAGCTTCTTTGTCGCTTAGTGCCTCGGGAATGGGCTCATAGTCATAGACCATTTTAGTTGTGATATAACCTCCGAGGGCTTTTGGCTCGGTTTCGGGATTGCCTTGGTAGTAGTCAAAATACAGATGAGAATTTGGCGTCATTATCACATCGTGACCAGCACGTGCGGCTGCAATACCACCATCTATACCTCGCCAGCTCATCACAGTGGCGTTTGGAGCAAGTCCGCCTTCGAGAATCTCGTCCCATCCGATGATGGGTCGACCCTTAGAGTTGATGTATTTTTCCATACGCTTGATGAAGTAGCTTTGAAGTTCGTGCGTGTCTTTCAGTCCCTCCTCACGCATCCTTTTGGCGCATTTTGGGCAGTAGGACCAAAAACGTTTATCTACCTCATCGCCACCGATATGGATGTAAGGTGCATTGGGGAACAATTCGATGGTTTCGTCAATGATATTTTCAAGGAAAGTAAACACATCTTCGTTGCCAGCGCAAAAACAAGTAGCCATATCAGTCGGGTAGTAGCCCCCTGGAGTTACCTCTTGAGGCAAACCCAAGCACGAAAGCTCGGGGTAGGCAGCGAACACCTCTGAGGTGTGGCCTGGCATCTCGATTTCGGGTATCACAACAATCCCACGCTCAGCAGCATATTTCACAACATCACGAATCTCATCTTGAGTGTAGAATCCGCCATAGCTAGCCTCTTCGCCAGCTTTGCGGTCAATAGGCATGCGAGCATCCCACAACTTGTCAGAGCGATCAACTCGCCAAGCTGCCTTTTCGGTTAAAAGAGGGTATTTCTTGCTCTCCATTCTCCATCCTTGATCGTCTGTTAGGTGCCAATGGAAACGGTTTAGCTTATGAAGTGCGAGATAATCTATATATTTTTTAACACTATCTGCTCCGAAAAAGTGGCGGCTAACATCCAAGTGCATACCTCTCCACTCAAAGCGAGGGTAATCAGTGATCTCTACTTGTGGTATAGCCACGCTATATGTTTGTGGTTTTTCTTCAACAAATTTTTTGTGTGGTATGTTTGCAAATACTTCCTCAGGCATAAGTTGCAAAAGAGTTTGCATTGCGTAAATTGCTCCGTTATAGTCCGTAGCCTCAATCTCAATACCATCGCTATCGACCTCTAGTTTGTAGCCCTCGGGCTTTGCGCTGGTGTCGTCCCAACGTTCTAGGGTAATTGCGGCATCTTTGTGTTCGGGGTTAGTGCTTTGCACCACCACAATTTTTCCAAAATGAGAAAAGTTTTGCGCATAGAAATGCGCTGCACGGCTCAGCTCATCATCTCCGGCTGTGTAGCTAATAACCACGGGCGAGGATAGGGTGAAATCGCCCTTATTGATTTCCAACTGGACGGGTTGGGGGATAATCGCCACCTTATCCGCTTTAAGGATCTTGCCGCAGCCGCTTAGTAGCGCTACAATAGAGAGGGTGGCTAGGATAGTTTTTTTCATAAGTAGGATTGTTATATTGTATTGTTCTTGAAGTGGTCAGCGCTCTTTTCAGGGGCGCATGATCCTATTTCAGCAATCACACTCAGTTACATTTTTTAAAACGGAGCAAAATCGGCGCCCGCTGGGGCAGGGCTTGGGCTTTGAGCAACAGCCACTCGACCTTGGGCAGCACTGATATTGTCGAAACCACTATCAAAATCGTTATTAGCCATAGCCGATGAACTAGAGGATGCAAACTCACCGTACTCACTGCCGTGGCTCGATTGCTGAATATCACCTCCCTCAATCCAATCCACAAACGAAGCACGATTAGGCACAAAACGCAGTTTGTCTATACCCACCTCACCATTACGGTGCTTAGCGAAGATAATCTCTGCTAGACCTTGGCATGAATTACCCTCCTCGTCTACAGTCATACCGTAGTACTCAGGGCGGTGGATAAATGCTACAATGTCAGCGTCCTGCTCGATGGCGCCCGATTCACGCAGGTGAGAAAGCTGAGGACGTTTGGTTCCCCCTGAATTTTCGGCAGCCGCACGGTTTAGCTGCGAGAGGGCTATGATAGGAACGTCCAAATCCTTGGCAATCGCCTTCAGAGAGCGTGAGATCATCGAAACCTCCTGCTCCCTCGAGCCACGTCCATCCGCAACCCCTGCCGTCATAAGCTGCAGGTAGTCAATGATGATAATCTCTACGTTGTGTTGGAGTTTTAGGCGACGAGCCTTCGAGCGGAACTCGAAGATAGAAAGGGCGGGAGTGTCGTCAATAAATAGCTTGGCAGCCGAAAGAGGTTTCACTGAGCTTTCGAGGTGTTTCCACT
>CAYJLL010000048.1:3515-11240 GCA_964370955.1 uncultured Rikenellaceae bacterium
CATCGGGCGATAGTCGTCCGTTCTTTAGCTTGCTCGAATCAATCTGACTCTCGGCCAAAATCAAACGCATAATCAACTGCACAGAACTCATCTCCAAAGAGAAGAAAGCCACCGCAGATTGATTTGTAACTGCAATATTGCGAGCCATCGTAAGTACGAAAGCAGTCTTACCCATAGAAGGGCGAGCTGCTATAATAATCAAATCCGATGGTTGCCAACCCATGGTGCGCTTGTCCATAGCAGTAAAGCCCGACGATACTCCACTCAAACCATCAGGTTTAAGAGCAGCCTCTTCGATCTTTTCGATAGCCTTGGCAACTACATCCTTCACACTTTGCACATCTCGCTTAATGTTACCCTCGGCAATACCAAAAATCTCGCTCTCGGCCATATTAATCAGCTCCTCCACATCGTAGTCGTCTGAGAATGAGCGCTTTTGAATCTCAGTGGCGGCAGTGATTAGCTGGCGTTGAACATATTTCTGAGCTACAATCTTGGCGTGAAACTCAAGGTGGGCAGCCGAACCTATCTTTTGGGTTAGACCTGCCAAAAATGCTGGGCCTCCCACTTGCGATAGCTCCCCTTTGCGTTGGAGTTGTTGTCCAACGGTTAGTAGGTCGATGGGTTCAATAGCAGCCGATAGATCGAGAACTGCTTGGTATATTCTTTGGTGAGCGTCCACATAGAATGATTCAGCGCGCAGAACATCCTGTACCTGCAAAATCGCATTCTTTTCGAGCATCAGCGCACCCAGTACTGCCTCCTCAATCTCAACAACACTAGGAATAACTAGCCCCACGTGCGACGAGGCTTCTTGTATGGTGAGATTTTCTTGTTCTCTCTTTTTTGAACTTGTTGTTTTTGCCATTATTTCACTAGATGTATTGCTTCGTTATGGGCATCGGCAGCCGCTTCCATGATTGCTTCGTGCATTGTTGGGTGGGCGTGTATGGTCGAGATAATATCTTTAGCTGTTGCGCCTAGTTTGATTCCTAGGGTGGTTTCGCCTACCATCTCCGTTACGTTCAGTCCGAAGAAATGCGCCCCAAGGAGTTTGTCAGTCTGCTTATCGAAAACTAGCTTTACTAGACCATCGCGCGATCCAGCAGCAGTTGCTTTACCCGAGGCGGTGAAAGGAAACTTTCCGATGCGAAGCTCATAGCCTTGCTCGGTGGCTTGCTCAGTGGTTAATCCAACAGAGCTCACCTCGGGAGTGGTGTACACACACGAGGGGATAATGTTATAATCGATAGGCGCAGGGTTTAGTCCAGCGATATGCTCCACGGCGTGAATAGCCTCAGCCGTAGCAACGTGGGCTAGAGCTGGCGTTGCAATCACATCGCCAATAGCATAGAGATTGGTTTTTCCCTTACAAAGATAGTTTTCGTTGACTACGATTTTTCCTCGCTCTGTCTCAACGCCCACTTCCTCTAGGCCT
Organism: uncultured Rikenellaceae bacterium; assembly: GCA_964370955.1. Taxonomy (GTDB): domain Bacteria; phylum Bacteroidota; class Bacteroidia; order Bacteroidales; family Rikenellaceae; genus Mucinivorans. The sequence goes on from CAYJLL010000048.1 coordinate 4,954, forward strand.
ATATTCTCGATGTTGGCACTAATACCCACAGCCGAAAGTACCATATCGGTCTCCAAAACGCTTTCGCCTTTTTTACCCGTGATATACACTTTTACTTTATCGCCCTCTCTCTCGACTTTATAAACGCAGGTCGATGTCAGAGCCGTAATTTTTGCTTTGCGAAGTGATCTTTCAAGAGATGATGAAATATCAGCATCTTCGAGTGGAGCAACCCTAGGGGCATATTCCACTACAGTCACTTTACTACCAAGGCTCGCATAGAAACTTGCAAATTCAAGTCCAATAGCGCCCGATCCGATCACCACCATATTTGTGGGTAGTTCTTTTAGGCGCAGAGCCTCTCGCGAGGTGATGATTCTTTCACCATCCACAGGGATAGAATCCATCGTGCGAGCGCGAGCACCCGTTGCGATGATAATATTTTTTGCTCCATAGCTCTCGCCCTCAACCTCAATAGTGGTCTGAGAGGTAAGTTTTCCGAAGCCTCTGATTATTTTTACATTATTTTTTGATAGAAGAAATTCCACCCCCTTGCTCATCTGGCCTGCAACTCCAACGCTGCGTTCTACCATCTTTCCAAGATCAGCTTTAACCTCGCCAATCTCAACGCCATAGGCTGAAGCACTCTTAGCATATTCATAAACAGATGCAGACTTCAGTAGGGCTTTGGTTGGGATGCATCCCCAATTTAGACACACGCCCCCAAGTTCAGCTTTCTCGACTAGTGCAACCGAAAGTCCAAGCTGGTTGGCGCGAATAGCAGCTGCATAGCCTCCAGGGCCACTTCCTATAACTATAAGATCAAAATTTTCCATTATCATTGTATTTTTTAATTCTTTGTTCGATTGCAAACTATTTCTTTTTGAGTTCCCATGGGCGAGTACGGTTGATTTCCATACGCCTTTTCTCCTTGGGCTGATCCTCGAGATAGGTGGGTTCTTTTTTGTAGATGGGCGAGTATTCAAAGTAATAGCCCTTGAATTTATCAAGCCCGCGAGGCATTGTGCGCACTTGTTTGAACTCAATATTTGTCCCCGAAATCATCGAATTGGTTACCTCTAATCCCATTAGAGCCATCATATCATCCCCGTTGCTGGCCAAAATAATATACCAAGGAGATTCTTGCTCAACGCCATAGCCTGTTGAGCTGATGACCTTTTGAAGCATCTGCAATTTTCGCATCTCTTTTTTTGCACTCTCTGTATCACCCAAATTATCATAGATGTACGCAAGCATATTAATGTCTCTGAGACTAAACGGATTTTTCTCAACCAGTGGTGAGGCATACTCCATAGCTTTTTTGAAAGTCTCGGGGCTGGGGGTGGTACGTTTGGCAAATAGATTTGTGAGCGAATCGCTCTCGGGATAGCTCATTAGAGGTTTGTACTGGTCCTGAAAAACAAAACCGTAGTAGAGGTGAAAATAATCCTCAAACCCAAGGGTGGTATCTCCGGCTTGGTAACGCTCCATCAAAGTGGGGTAGTGGTAGGGCGAGGTAGTAGAGGTGACCTCAAATTCAATTTTATCCCAATTGGGTGCGGCCGGTTCTTGAGCTTTGCTGGTGAAAACTCCAAGCAGAGCAAGGCTAAATATTGCTAAAAATCTCATGTGAGGAAGGTTCTAAAGATTGTATTTTTCTATCTGTTGAGCAATTTTTTCTTTAAGCTCATCGCTAGCCTTAATCAGCGGCAATCGTAATTCATTTTCAATTATGCCCTTTAGTGCTAGAGCGGCTTTTGCTCCCGCTGGGTTGCCCTCAGCGAATAGCAGTTCGGTTCCTTCGAATAGCTCCAAGCTCAAAGATGCGGCTCTGGAGAAATCGCCTTCCAGTGCACTGTGGGTCATTTGAGAGACTTTCTCACTATACACATTACCCGAGACAGAAATAACTCCATCGGCTCCAAGGGAAATCAGCGGCACGGTGAGCACATCATCGCCCGAGATAACAGCAAAGCCCTCGGGTCTATCGCGCAATAGTTCTACTGTTTGGGATACTATGCCCGATGCCTCTTTGATTCCCACAATTTTCTCAGGGAAAGCCTTAGCTAGTTCAATTGAGGTCTTAGCGCTCATATTAACACCCGTGCGTGAGGGGACATTGTAAAGGAGGATAGGTACAGGCGAGGCTTTGGCAATCTCGCTATAGTGAGCGAACATGCCCTCTTGCGAGGGGCGATTGTAGTAGGGCGTAACCGAAAGAAGAGCATCTACTCCCTCTAGGTTATACTTATCCATGGTATCAATAACCTCACTTGTACAATTCCCTCCAAGGCCCAAAACGATAGGCAGGGAGCGGGGATTGTTGGCTTTGACAAATTCGAGAATTTCGCTCTTTTCCTTAGCGTTGATTGTTGGCGATTCGGCGGTCGTGCCCATAACTACGAGGTAGTCTACTCCCCCTGAGCTTACATGATCTAGTAGTTGCTTGAGTGCCTCAAAATCTACGTCTTTATTTTGCTTAAATGGTGTAATCAAGGCAACCCCTACGCCTGAAAACTTATGCTCTGATGTTCTCATCTTTATCACGTGTCAAATAGTTCTATATATTCTACCCACAAATGTACGCCTTTTTTCATCCTTATCCAAAAAAAAAACGATCCCCACAAAGCTAAATTAAGCCCTGAGGGAATCGTTTTTTCTTGAGTTATAATTGCTTTTACAATCGCCCTTCGTAGTGTTTTTCGCCCTCGGCGATACTTTCGGTTACACTTTTGCTGTCTTGCAGCAATTGCTCATATTTGTCCAGCATCTTTTGTAGACGAGGGTGGGTTGATAGACTATTGCGAGAGTCGCCACGTGGGGTTTCTTCCAGACGGCGCGCGCCTATCTCTAGAATCTCTACGGCTCTATCAAATTTTGCTTTATCACCTCGAATTGGATATAGCGCAGGGCTAAGCTCTGGGCGCTCGAACGAGATCTGAGCCAGCATTCCTCGGCGCCAGTTGTTCAGGTTCCAAAATGTAAGACCAGTGAGTTCATTCAGTTCGGCAGTCTCCTGTGAGGTGAGAGGCGAGCGACCTGCCATATTCTCATCAAAGGAAGTCTCATAGGTTGGGTAGTAAACCCCGTTCATATCCATCCAGCTGTAGAGCATTTGTTTCTCTTTCTCGCTGAGTTTTACTTTTTTGTGTCCTTCCATCTCTCCATCGATCACTAAGGTCAGTTTGCTGGGCGCAGAACCCCACGAGCGAGCCGCTTGAACCTGAGCAGGACCGCCACCAACTAATTTTACAGCGCCCTTCACATAGAGATTAATATAAGAGGCGTTGAAGAACATATTGCGGTCGCCAGCCAAGACGAATTTTTCGGGTTTTTCGGGGTCGAAATCGTGGCAATCAAGACAATTTTTGTCGAAAATTGGTTGCACATCGTCCATGTATGAGAAATCACGAGGCTCGACATTATTCCATTTGGTCATCTCTACGGCAGGTTTGTTTAGAGCCGTGAAACGTTTACCGGTGGTTACTGGAATCGTCAAGCGATCTTCGTGGCAACCCACACAACCATTCACCTCTCCGGGCATCAACGATACTCCCGAACGCATCGATTGTATCATTTTTTTATCTTCGTCCAAAAGCTGGAAAAATACGTGCTTGCCAGCGGGAGCACGGAAGTTTGCTGAACCATCCTCGGCAACCTCCACCTCGCCCAAGATGCGCTTGAGCTCGAAGCTATGCCAGTTCATGCCAGGGGCTTGCTCGCCCTCGCCACCCCAGCCACCACGCGACCAAGTGCGTTTTTCGGGTGACTCTACAATGCGAAGATATTTCACAGTACCTCTCTCTACACCCTCCATATGGGTGCCCTCATAGACATCCTGAACGTAGAACGTACCCATGGAGTCAGTGAAATTACGCATTGTAGGGATTTTTGCAGGAGTCTCACGCGGGCCTATTACCATAGGGTCGAAAAGACTCTTAGTGCCTTCAAGAATCTTTACCCTCTCGCCCGCAGTGTTGAGCATGAAAATGCCAGATTTAGTTTTATTCTCCCACCAATTCAAGCCACGGTTAAGCTCGGTCAAGGTGCTTGAAATCAAGAAATTGTTGCGATCTAGTGGCCATGGATCCTCCGATAGATATTCCAACCACATAAAAGCATCAGTCCCAGCAGTTCCCACTAGCTTGCGAGAGCTAGCTGGCATAATATCAAGTACGGGCTCAGCGCCATCGACTCCTTTTTTTCTATCAACAACTGCCACAGCACCCCAAGGTCTATCGTGGCACGCTCCAAAAATTGCAACGATAAGATCGGTGCCTGGAATCTCACGTGCATCAATCACACCATCGGGCGCTTGGGTGTTGTTGCCATAGTAGATAGCGTGTTTTGTGCCGTCAGGGTTCACAGTCCAAAGAGCTTGTGCATTGGCGAAATTACGATCCACATATTCCCAGCGCTCATACAAAATACGACCATCGCTCAAAATAGTTGAGTGTCCCTCAAAAAGGGTGCTCACTCCAATTTGGTTGATGTTCGCACCATCGCCGTCCATCACAAAAAGATTACCCATGATGTGGCGATTGCACATACAGAACTTAGGTTGGCGAGTAGATGTAAACACTATCTTACCGTCGGGCAAATAGGCAGGGTCAATATCTGAGATGCCCTTTGCGAAAGTGAGCTGTTCCATACCTGTGCCATCAAGATTCATTTGATAGATATGATAATCGTCCGCCTTGTTTTTGCGCATCGAGAACACAATCTTCGTTCCGTCCCACGAAATTTCAGGATCGCGCACTATACCCTCTGGACAATCCACCAAGGTAGTGATTTTGTCTGTGTCCACATCATAGATTCGCATAGCTGAACCCGGGTCGAAGCTATCTTGGTTGATTTCCCCTAGTTGGAATAGAGTAGCGGTGTTGTGATGATCGGGGGCGAACTGATCGCGCTCGGTGTAGAGGATTTTTTTGCCTTTGAGTTGAGAAAATTCGCTGGCAGGCTTTTCGATAATGTTCTCAAATCGCTTTTGTTGCGCCAAAGCAAACTGAACACCAAAAGCAATTGTAAGTAGTGTTAAAGTGGTTCTTTTCATATTAATTAGGTTAAGTTGGTAGTGCAAAGTTAAACGATAAACCACGAATTTCAAAATCATAGTATAGAATATTTTGCAAAAAAAATTATTTAAAAATGCAACAAATTATTTTTACCTTCGTCTTAAAGATGAAAACAAAGCAAAAACAATAATAACACACACCAGTGAGGCAAGAACTCTTCATAAAACTCTACACCGCCCAGCACTCTCGTCTGCTGAGTGCCTCTAGACGAATAGTGCTAGGGGGCGAGGTGGCGCAAGAGATCGTAAACGATGCGTTTATGAAGTTGCTCCAAAGAGAGGGTGAAGAGTTGCTGGAGCCTCAAGCGCAAGCTTGGTTACACCGAGCGGTGGTGAACGCCTCGATAGACTATCTTCGTAAAACTAAGCGCGAGAGTCTAGCGATGCAAGAATTTGCTGCTGACGAAAAACTAGGCACACAAGAGGATATATGGGCAGGACTACTCGATGCAACGCAGGGCGATGATCGCTTTTTGGTTGATGAAATTCGTGGTTCATTAGATACGCTAAGTGCTGGCTATCGAGTAGTGCTCACCCTGCATCTGTTTGAGGGTTATGATTTTGACGAGATTGCTCAAATAATGGACATTAAAGCGGTGAGCGTCCGCACACAATATATAAGAGGTAAGGCTAAACTACTAGAGATTTTACAAAATGGATAGGCTAAAGGAATTTATAGAGAAAAATAAAGCAAGTTTCGAGGTGACATCTCATTCAACGAGTGAGCTTGAAAAAATGGCAAGCTCTTTGTTTGAGAAAGCTCAAAAAGTCGAACCTCAAATAAAAACTAAACCACGATTCACTATGGTGAACAAAATGTGGCTGAGGGTTGCAGCAGTGGTGGTGGTTGCCCTGGCGGTTGGAAGCGTGTTTTTGTGGAACTCGCCCCAGCAGACAATGCCCCTTGGTAGTGATGATTTGATGGCGCAGTATCAAAGTGAGCGAGATGCGCTAGTGGAGCAAATTTATAAAAAATCTTCGATGGATTCACTAATGCTCGCGAGCTTGATCGCCTCAGCAACCATGAATGATCTCTCGCCCGATGCATTAGTACCTGCTCAAGCAAGCGAGCAAGCTCGCCAAGAGGCAATAACCCAATATAATCAAAATCGTCTTGAAGCTCTGCGCTACATTGCTCAGAACATCAATTAAAGGGCGAGGCGAAAGGCGAGGGTTAAAGAATAAGCAATTTATTAACTTTAAAACCATAAACAACTATGAAAAAACTATT
>CAYJLL010000049.1:0-10966 GCA_964370955.1 uncultured Rikenellaceae bacterium
CGTAATAGATAGGGCGGTGCATCGCCAGTAATGGAAAAGTAAGCCCTCCCATGGTGAAAGACATGGTGGCAATCGCAGCACTCACCGACATAGCACTAAGCATAGACTTCAGCGCTACGAAAATCACGAGCGATAGCATCTGATAGGCAATAATAACAAAGAGCGACAGCAGCGTCAGCAGCACTACACTACCCCCCAGAGGGTATTGCGCCACACCGTACATATAGAAATTGCAAACCACCAAAACTACGAAATAAAACAATGTATAGGGCAACAATTTCCCCACCAAAGCCCTAAAGCGAGACCCACCGCTAAGTGCCAACCATTGTTGGTAGGTTCCCTCACGGCGTTCCATCCCAAGGGTATAGACGCTCGAGAGAGCCACAAAAATCAGCAGCATAATAAGATTGAACGGCCCCACTAGATAATAGGGATAAGAAGTATAGGGATTGAATAGAACGTGTTTTTCGTAGTAAATCGGAAGAGCCATCTGCATGGCTTGCCCCGAAGAAAAGCCTTGTTTTTCGAGCAGTTGCAGCTCTACTCCCGTCGCTAAAGTTTGCGAAACCATAGCCATATCCTTATACACAAGCGAGGCATTAAGAATACGGGTGCTATTGATAAAAATCTGAGGATAGGCCTTCTTTAGACTATAAATATCACTCTGCATCCCTCGGGGAATAATCAACACGCCACATACATCACCCTTCTCAACTAAGCGCTCAGCCTCCAGTAGGCTTTGTGGTTCAAAATCGACCTCCAGCCCTGCCGTTGCGTCCAACATCGAGACATAACGCCGAGAGAGTTGCGATTGATCTTGATCCACCACCGCTATGGGCAGATTGCGAAGCTCGCCATCGCCAAAGAGACCCAAGAGAAAAACAAAACTCAGCATAGGCAGCAAAGTCATCCCCAAAAGGAATCTTTTGCGCCCCCACAACATCCGAAATTCTCTGTAAATTACCTCAATCAAAACCCTAGATTCTATTATTTAGTTGATGGGAGCTCATAGAGCACAGTCATACCAACTCTCAGTCCCGTATCTTTACTGGTTGGAATTGCTTTGATCTCAAAGGTGCGAATATCAAAGCCACCCTTACTACGGGTCGAACTCCAAGTGGCATAGTCTGCCTCAACCGAGATACTTTGAATCTGAAGCTCGATATTTTTATCAAGACCTGGAACATAGACCTCCAGTTTCTTACCTTTATTCATCTGCGGCAGCAAATCTTCTGTCACATTAAAGCTCACCCATGCACTACGCATATCAACCACAGTCACAACAGGATATCCTGTTGAAACCAATTCTCCCACTTGGGCAATAACGCTAGAGATTTCTCCATCAATGGGCGATAGTTGCGCGGCATCTGCCAGGTAGGATTCCACCTCATTGACCGCTCCTTGGGCACGATCCACTAAAGCACCTGCGGCCACTTTATCTTCCCACTGAGCGCCTTCTTTTGCCATTTGATATTGTTGGGTTGCCATCTGAAGTTTTTGTTTTGCAACATCAAGATTCACCTTCACCTCATCACGCTTTTGAAGTGGCACTACCCCATCTTGATACAGTGCCTCCACTCTGTCGTAGCTCTTCTGGGCATAGTCCACCATTAACTGCACTTCCTCTACAACCGCCTTTGCACTTTTTATCACTTGCTCACGAGCCCCTGCATCAACTTTGCTTTTTTGGGCTGCAGCTGCACGGCGAGCCGCTTCGGCTTGCTCTAGCTTTGCGTCCACTTCGGGAGTCGCCATCACGTAGATCAATTCACCCTTTTTCACATCTTGACCTTGGTGTACACAGATGCTGTCAATGCGCCCGGGGAGTTTCGAGGAAATTTTATACTCCTGAGCCTCAACCTCTCCTTGGATGAGAGTTGGTTCGCTCGCTCGGAATGCTTTGGTAATGGCAACAAGGGCAATAACCACTGCAAGAATCACAATCACCACCACGGTGACTACTGTTTTTTTATTCATAGCTTTATTTTGCATTTTTTAATTACTAATAGGAAATTGAGCGAGCCTCTCCGCTACTCATATAGTCTGTGTAACTATCCGATAGACCACACACACTGAGGAACTCTGCCAAGGCAACATCCCATTTATAGGCCTGCTGGAGTTGCTCGATCTTGGCTTTGGCGAGGTTCAATTGCGCATCCACAACATCTGCCGAAGTCGCCACGCCCTGTCCGAAAGCCTTTGATTTGATCAACAGATACTCTTGGGCAAACTCTATGGTTTTATTGTAGCTCTCCACCATCGCATAGATAGATTTGAGTTCATTATAATTCTTCGTTAGCAGAGTCTGAATATCTGCCATAGCTTTTTCTTCGAGCACTTCCACTCGTTTGATGGTTTCTCTTGATGAGCGAAGTTTATTCACATTCCCTAGGCCGTTGAACACTTTGTAAGTCAGATTGACACCTACGGCCGCTCGTGGGAGCATGTTGGTCACTTGATAATCTGCCAAATTAGCCCCTCCTATCACTGTGAGATGAGGCAACAGGTCAGCTCGCTCGGCACGGAGTTTTTCACCAGCAAGAGATTTTGTGAGATCAACATCTCGCAGCAGCGGGCTATTCTCCATTGCATAATCAAGGTAATACTCTAGGGGTTGAATCTCCGCCAAAACAAACATCTCAGTGCTCGGACTATAACCCATCGGAGAGTTCAGGGTGTTCTCTAGAGCTAGAGCTGTAATGTTTACATCGCTTTGTGATTTTTCTCGCTCGGCTTTTGCTCGCTCTAGGAACATCTCAGCATAGAGCCTTTCGCCCTTTGCAATTTGTCCGTTGCGCTCGAGAGAAAGCGCATTGTTATAGTGGAGCTCCATTCCCTCAACCACTTCTTCTCTCACCGCCAGGACACACCCCGCAAGGCTCAATCCAAAATAGCGATTGGCCAACTCGACGTTAAGCTCGCCAAGTTCTTTTTGTAGGCGATTTTCGCCTTTTTCCATATTAATGCGTGCGGCATTATTGGCAGCATTAATCTTCCCTCCCATGTAGATAGGCATCGCAAGCTCCAGTCCAAGAATCCCAAGTTGATTTTCTTGCAGAGTCAGTCCGCCCCACGAAAGCCCCAAAAGAGAGTTAGCCAGAGGCTCAATGATGGGCTGCAGAGTTGGGTGAGCTGATATTAAATTACCTATTTCACTAGAGACTGGCCCTTTTAGATCATTAAAGTCAATGCCTATATCTTTGCTCATCACAGTGAAATTTGCAAGCAAATTGACCTGAGGATACCTCAGAGCCGAAGCGGCTTTTTTATCGAAGACCAAAGCTTGCATTTCATGCTCATGGGCTTGGATTTTTTGATTCTGCGAACGCATCATCTGCGAGGCCTGCTCATAAGAAATCCCCCTAGAGGACTCTTGTGCAAACACACTCAGAGGCACAAAAGCAAAAAACAGAGTAAGAATTTGTTTGATATGTGTCATATATATTCTAGAATAATTCAAGGATTTAAACACCCTCTGCCAAAGAGAAGAAGTTCACACAAAGATAGCCTTTATCAAGTGTTATTCCAAATTAATGGTTCTAAAAAACACCCTTGGTAAAGCTCGGAAAAAATTATATATTTGCATACCGTAAAACAAACAATAAGATTATGACAAAAAGACTTCTCTCTCTCTTTAGCCTCTGTGTAACATTGAGCGCCCTCCCTTTGGGTTCATTTGCACAAGAGAACTCAGCTTCACGCCCCCAAGATTGGGTTGCAAAAGAATGGGAAAGCCATATCCCTCGCATTATTCACCCTGATAAGCAGCTCGAGGAACTCTACATAAACACCTGGGACATTGCCGCTGGCAGAGTTCGCAAAGGCCCCGAAGGGATGATCGCAACTCCATATTTGGATGAAAACTGCTATGAAGATCAAATTTGGATTTGGGACGCATGTTTTATGGTGATGTTCTCCAAATATGCTCCCGAGGCCTACCCAGGAAAAGAAACCCTTGAGAACCTCTACCAACCTATACACGAAAATGTGACTCCAGCCCTGAGAATTCACCTTAGGGACAATCCACCCATTTTTGCATGGGTCGAGCACGATAACTACACTTTCACTGCCGACTCAGCGCAAATCAACCATGTGCTCCTAGAGAAACAATACCTCCAACGTCACTATCACTATTTCGACACAGTGAGCATAGGGAATATAGATCAGAGAATTTCGCCAAACCCCATCTTTAGGGACAGAGTCCTAGACAACCAGGGCGAGTTGATTGGTTTTGCATGGCACGGAGGTGCATCGGGTATGGACAACACTCCACGTGGGAGAGAGCAAGGTGGCTACCAACAGATTATGTGGGTGGACGCCATTGCACAACAGGCCCTTTCAGCACTCTACATTAGCCGATTGTATGAAAGCCAAGGAATGAAAAAGCAAGCTAAAGAGTGGATGAAAAAGTATAATCACTCCAAGGATATCATCAACCAATATTACTGGAACCAGACCGATGGTTTCTACTACGATGTTAGCATCAAAGATAAGAGTCACTCAAATATCAAGACTCCATCGTCATTTTGGGTTATGATGGCAGAGATTCCAACTCCCCAGCAAGCCGAGCGCATGAGTGAATATCTCAAAAGCGAAAAGTATATGGGCGGAGACAGCCCATGGGTATCGCTCAGCCGAGATGACAAGGATTTCAACGGAGAAACTGGCGATTATTGGCGAGGAGGCATTTGGCTACCCCACGCCTATATGGGTATTAAGGCGCTAGAGAAATACGGCATGTACTCCTTGGCGGACAAAACAGCCAAAGATGTGGTTTACAAGCAACTACGCACCTATCACAAAGTTGCACCCCACACCATTTGGGAGTGCTACAGCCCCGATCGTGATGAGCCTTCCACCGAACATGGCCGAAGGGCACGCCCCGATTTCTGCGGATGGTCAGCATTGGGTCCCATCTCGTTGACCATAGAAAACATCCTTGGTTTTCGCAAAGTAAATGCAGTTGAAAAACAAGTCGAATGGTGGTTAAAAAAGGAAAACGGACGCCACGGCATCACAAACCTACGCTTTGGAGAGGTGAAAACTGATCTCATCTATGACGATAAAACCCTCAACATCGAAGCCTCTACCAACACCCCCTACACCCTGATTATACACCTCGAAGATGGAAGCAAACGCAAATTTAAGATAACACCATCGACCAAAACAATCTCCCTTTAAATAAAGCAAATGTGGGGTTTACAAAAAAATTACTAAATTTGCACTCATCAAGAAATACTAATAACAAAACACACAGTATGAAAGCATTTATCTTCCCCGGACAAGGGGCGCAATTCGTGGGTATGGGCAAAGACCTATACGAAAATAACGCAGAGGCTAAAGAACTTTTCGAAAAAGCAAACGAAATTCTTGGCTTCCGCATCACTGATATCATGTTTGAGGGCACCGACGAGGAGCTAAAACAAACCAAAGTTACTCAACCAGCGATTTTCCTTCACTCGGTTATCTTGGCTAAATCTCTAGGCGAGGCTTTCGCACCAGAGATGGTTGCGGGTCACTCTCTTGGTGAGTTTTCGGCTCTTGTGAGCGCAGGTGCATTGAGCTTCGAGGATGGTCTTCGTTTGGTAAGCCAGCGTGCAATGGCTATGCAAAAAGCTTGTGAGATCCAGCCATCGACTATGGCTGCTATCCTCGGTCTTGAGGACGCAGTGGTCGAGGAAGTTTGCGCAGGCATAGAGGAAGTTGTTGTAGCAGCAAATTACAACTGCCCAGGTCAGCTTGTAATCTCTGGTTCGATCGAAGGTGTAGACAAAGCATGCGAAGAACTAACAGCCAAAGGTGCAAAGCGTGCATTGAAACTAAACGTTGGCGGTGCGTTCCACTCACCACTAATGGAGCCTGCTCGCGAGGAGCTAGCAAGCGCAATCGAAAAAGCGCAAATCGCTGAGCCTCGTTGCCCTATCTACCAAAACGTAGATGCAAAGGCTCACACCGATCCAAAGGTGATTAAAGAGAATCTTATTGCTCAGCTAACTGCTCCTGTTCGTTGGACTCAAACCTCTCAAAACATGTTGGCAGATGGCGCAACCGAGTTCACAGAGCTAGGCCCAGGAGCTGTACTTTGCGGATTGATCAAAAAAGTAGATCGTTCGGCGGCTTGTACTGCTATTGCAACTCTGTAGGTTTTAAGAGATATTCTAAATAAAAAAAGAGCAAATCCAGACACTGGGTTTGCTCTTTTTTTTATACTCATGAGTGTAACTTTGGATAAGGCTATGGACTTGGAAAGACCAGATGGAACTAAATGACAGCTGCTCCGTTGCGGAGTTAGAGGTGCGAGGCGCACTGGCAATGGATTTACAAAGACACAGTTAGAGCTAAATCATAAATGGGTCTCTGACCCTTAGTGGTCACTTAGCTGACGAAGTTGATCTCGATAAGCGGTAAGTAGGCGAGATTTACTGATAAAGCCGACATATTTGCCTTGTGCGTCGACAACAGGTAGATTCCATGCACGAGAACGCTCAAAGAGCTCTACCACCTCACGAGCATCGCTACCCTCAAGGATAGTTGCATGAGGCTTTTCTACAAATTCCATCACGTTGCGTTCCCAATACTCATTGTGGAACATCAGCGAACGAATATTATCCAGATATATCACCCCAGCCAAACGGCCATCGCCACGCAGAACAGGGAAAAGATTACGGCTACTATTCTCTACCGCTCGAGTAACATCAAAGAGGGTGTCATCACGGCGCAGGGTATAAAAATCATTCTCTACCAGTTTATTGGTATCGAGGAATTGCATAGTATTTTGATCTTTGTCGTGGGTGAGTAGCTCGCCACGAGCCGCAAGTCGTTTGGTATAGATAGAATAAGGCTCAAAATAGTAGCTCAAAGCGAAACTTACAGTCGAGGCCAACATCAACGGCAGGAATAGTCCAAACCCACCCGTGAGCTCTGCCACAAGGAACATCGATGTCATTGGCGCTTTCATCACACCACTCATCACTGCTGCCATCCCAACCAAAGTGAAATTCGCAACGGGCAAATCAAGATTAAAGAGATAGTTCAGCAGGTTAGATGTAAAGAAACCAAGCATTGCACCCACAAAAAGCGAAGGTGCAAAAGTTCCCCCTACTCCACCCGACCCATTGGTCAGAGCAGCCGCAACCACCTTGAAAAACACCAAACCGCCAATGTAGAACATCACAGCTAGGATATTATCCTGGATACCATAGATCAGGGTATGATCGAAAATCGAACTATTATCGCCCGTGAGGATATTGGTTATAGAGATATACCCCTCACCATAGAGAGGCGGAAAAATAAAGATTAAAACTCCCAGTCCCATAGAGCCGAAGAGTATCTTACGCCACGGCGCACCAAGCTTGCCGAGCAGGCCTTCAATCTTCATCGAGGTGGTCGAGAACATATAACTAACCACACCGGCCAGCAGAGCTAGCACAACATAGTAGCCAGTGTTTTCGATATCAAAGCCCGTGGTGTAATACCCAAAGAAAGGTTCCACATCCGAAATTAGATAAGTCGTAGTGGCTGCCGAGATAGAGGCTATCATCAGGGGGACAACGCTGGTGAAGGTCAAATCGAGCATCAACACCTCCAATACAAAGATAAAGCCTGCTATGGGTGCTTTGTAGACTGCCGCAAGAGCAGCTGCCGCACCACAGCCTAGTAGTAGCGTGATATTACTGTATTTCAACCTCAAAAGTTGTCCAACATTAGAGCCTATGGCAGCCCCCGTTAGCACAATAGGCGCCTCGGCTCCAACCGATCCTCCAAAGCCTATGGTCACAGAAGAGGCAACCACACTGGTGTAGCAGTTGTGCTTTTTGATGCGCGATTCTCGGCGTGAGATTGCATAGAAAATGCGTGTCACCCCGTGCGAAATATTATCCTTTACCCAATAGCGAACAAAAAGCCACGCCAAGGTAATACCAATGGCTGGAGTCACCAAGTAGAGGTAGTTAACATTAGCAGCAGTCTGCCAATTATTAACAAAATGTTCGACATTGTGGATAAAACTCTTGAGCACCTCGCCAACAATAGCCACCAACACTCCGATCAACAGAGCGAGTATAAGCAACAGTTGCTGCTGCGAGAGGCGGCGCATCTGGCGAATGGCGGTTATTTGCAGTCTTTCAAGAATTTTCATAGATTGTGCAAAGATACAGCTTTTTTATAATTTTTTAATTATATCTGCTCATTTAGTTTTAAAATCGTCAGCATTTGAGCGAGCACAGAGCTAACATTAGATAGAGCAGCTATGGCGGGAGGCGAAAATTCAAAGAATATTAACTACCTTTGCAGCCAATAATTTTTGATTTTATACTTTTTCTTAAAATACAAGAACATGATTCTGCTAGTGGACAATAACGATTCCTTCACCTACAATATCGTGGATATGCTGGGGCGAATAACAAGCAAGAAAGTGGATGTTGTGAATAGTGATAGAGTTGAGATCGAGAGTTTGGACGCTTATGAATCTATAATTTTATCTCCGGGGCCTTCCCTACCAAGTGACTACCCTAGGATGCACTCACTCCTAAAGAATTACATAGGGAAAACTCCCATCCTAGGCATCTGTCTAGGGCATCAGGCTATATGCGAATATTTTGGCGGTGAGCTAAGCAACTATCAGCAGCCTCTTCATGGTTTTGGATGCGAAATTAAGTGTGATTCCGATTCTGTGCTTTTTAAAAACATCGACACAATGAGCGTTGGTAGATACCATTCTTGGGTGGTTGAAGAGGTAGGCGAAGAGCTAAGAGTTACAGCCACTGATAAACACGGAGATATTATGGCTGTTGAGAACCGAGAGCTCAAGGTGTTTGGTGTTCAGTTTCACCCCGAATCATATATCTGCCGAGATGGTGAGATTATTCTGAAAAATTTTCTTAATGAAACAGCTAACTAAAGAGCAACTAATAGCACAGATAAACGCTCACGCCTCCAAATCCGAACCATTTGTTTTTGTAACAGACTTCCAAGGCGAAAAGGGGTATTTTTGGAAAAAAGAGCAACTAAGCGAACACAACATAGCGTTGAGCATTCAGGGGCAAGAGCTGGGAAAAACTGTCTCAGGAGAAAACTCATCTCTCAGCCTAAATCCTAGAGTAATTTCACAGAATCGCTACAAAGAGCGTTTTGATCGTGCGCAAAAGCACATACACAAGGGCGACAGCTACTTGCTTAATCTCACCTTTGCGAGCTCTCTTGGAACTGAGCTCAACTTCCAGAGCATATACAACAATGCCAAGGCTCGATACAAGATGATGCTCCCTGATGAATTTTTATTCTACTCACCCGAGACTTTTATCCAAATCCAAGGCAGCGAGATATCAACCTACCCTATGAAAGGCACAATCAGTGCAGAGCTTGACGGCGCTGAGCAAAAACTCCTTGACGACCAAAAGGAACTCTACGAACACTACACTATCGTGGACCTTCTGCGAAATGATCTTGCTATGGTTGCACGGGATGTCAGAGTTGAGAAATTTAGATATGTAGACAAAATAGAGACACCAAAGGGGGCTATCTTTCAGACTAGTTCACACATCAAAGCTACACTAAGCGATAATTGGCAGTCCACTTTGGGTAATACCATTTTCGCTATGCTACCTGCCGGAAGTATCTGTGGTGCGCCCAAGGCTAAGACTGTGGAGATCATTCAGGAGTGTGAAACTCAGCAGAGAGGGTTCTACACTGGGGTGATGGGTTATTTTGATGGCGAGAGTTTTGATAGCGCAGTAATGATTCGATTTATTGCGAAAGGTCGTGATGGGGAATATTACTATCACAGTGGAGGTGGAATAACATCACGAAGTGAGGCACAGAGCGAATACAATGAACTAATATCCAAGATCTATGTACCCATATTTTGAGAGTATCAGATGCGAGGGGGGGCAGCTGCAGAACCTAGAATACCACCAAAAGCGAGTGGCGATACACTCGCAGGTCATACTCGCTGAGTGTGTCGAGCAATTAGACACTCCCAGTGAGGGCGTGCACAAACTCAGAATCAGCTATAATCAAAGCTCTTTTGGCGATGTTCAAATTTGTGCATACAAACCCAAGGAGATTAACACTCTAAGGCTTATAGAGTGCAATGAGATTGAGTATAGCACAAAGAATAATGACAGAGCGACCATCAATCAGCTATATGATCTTAAAGGGCAGGCGGATGATATTTTAATAGTCAAAAACGGCTTAATAACAGATAGTTCGTTTAGCAATATCCTTTTATTTGATGGCTCTGGATGGATCACCCCCAAAAGCTACTTACTTCGGGGCACTTGCCGAGAGAGGCTACTCGAACAAGGAATAATAAGGGAGCAAACGGTGAGGACAGATGACCTAAAAAGCTATGCTTCATTTATGTTGGTGAACGCTATGCTGGATTTTGACCTTCACCGCGCTTTAAGCACAGAAAATATAATCCATACATTTTAGTTCATATTTTAAGATTCTAGCTTTGACTAGAGCTTTAAACAAAAAAACCAAAGCCCAAGTAGAGCAATCTACTTGGGCTTTGGTTTTTATAGCAAGCTTGCTCAGAGCAAACTTAGTCAAGAATGATAGGACGGAAACCTACGTTCCATACTTCGTGCCATGGCAAGAACTCGCGAGAGTCTGCAACAGTCACTTTCTTAGCACGGTCATACCAAGAACCACCCTTCACAACATAAGTTTGACCAGTTGCTGGGGTATTAGTCCATTCAGCAACATTACCATTGATGTCATACAGACCCCAAGGGCTAGCCTCGTACTGGCCTGGTGCGGTCATCAACATATTACCATCGTTCACACTGCGATCTTTTGGAATGTAGGCCTGGAAACGGAACGAAGAGTTATTCTCGCCCATTGGTTTTGGATCTACACCAATCACAGCCATATCGTCTAGCGATTTGTCGGCAAGGTTTTCAAACTTAGTAAAGTCGGTATTAAGATTTCCGAACCAGAAATCCTCTGCCGATCCAGCACG
>CAYJLL010000050.1:0-10851 GCA_964370955.1 uncultured Rikenellaceae bacterium
GTGCCAGCGGCACAAGCAATGGTTCTGCCTAACTCTCAGATAATTACTGTATGCGTCCGCTAGCTCCTAGGTGAGTAAAACAATAGCAGGACCCCGCATGGAAGCCCTGCTATTTAAATATATTAAAGGATTTATGTCCCTAGAAGCTAACGGCAGCAAGATCGACCCCACACACGAAGGGGATGTTTTCCAGTGCCTCCTTATTGTAGGTGATGTCTTCGTTGTCGAGTCCTCGCACCTGAAAACCAGCACTGCGAGCGATTGCAACCCCAGCGGCTGTGTCCCACTCCATTGATTCAGTGGTGCGCAGATAGAAATCGACCTCCCCTGAGGCTAGCATACAGAACTTCGCAGAGCTGCCCAGTGGCACCTCCTCGATGTGGTCGTATTGCTCGCTCAGGCGATTATAGAACCATTCGACAGAGCGGCTTTCATGGAGTTTGGAGGTTGCAACACGCACAACAGACCCCTCAGTGGCGCGAGCTTTGAGTCGTATGGCGGTTTCGAAAATTTCGCTGATCGAGAAATTCACGGTCTCGCTAGGAGGCATGTCCTCGACTAGAAACGCTCCTCGGTCGGGATCTGAGAAATATACTCGGCTTTGACTCGGGATATATATTACTCCAAAAATCGGTTTACCAGAGGCTATCAGCGCAATATTGACCGTAAATTCGTCGGTCTGGCGGATAAACTCCTCTGTGCCATCCAAAGGATCGACCATCCAAAACAGATCCCATCCCGCGCGCTCTTCGTAGAGCATGTCGCGACCCTCTTCTGAGAGTATCGGCAGGCGGCAGTATTTGAGTTGTTCGTGGATCACCCTGTGTGCCTCGCTGTCGGCAAGGGTCAAAGGGGTGTTGTCGGCCTTGAGGCGAACCTGAAAATCACCTTCACCTCTATAAATCTCCATAATCTTAACTCCGGCGTTGATGGCAGCGTTGTAGGCGTTGGCTATCAGAAAGTCAAGCTGCTCACGTGATAATTTGCTATAAGGCATAATAATTAAATAGTTTGGGTGTTGGGTTTTTTGAAAAAAAATATTATCTTTGTCTGCAAGTAAAATTACCCAAATTTAGTTAAACTTCAAAATCTTTTTACACAAAAACTATGCAAAAAATAGCTTCGCAATTTGCCCTTGAGGGTAATATTTTGGAAATCAGCACTTTAGGTGAGGGTTTTATTAATGATACTTTCCTTATTAGAACGAATGAAAACTCGCCAAATTATATTTTGCAGCGAAAAAATAAAAACATCTTCACGGATGTTCCTGCCATGATGGATAATATCGTGAGAGTGTGTGACCACCTCAAGCGCAAGGTAGCCGAAAAAGGAGGCGACCCTATGCGTGAGGCGATGACTATCATCCCGACCAACTCTGGCGAGTGGTGTTACAAGGATGAAGATGGTGAGTTCTGGGCAGTGTGTATGTTTATCGACGACACAGTTGCCTATTCTTCGGCAGCCACACCTGCTTTGGCTTTCCAAGGCGGCAAAGGTATTGGTATGTTCCAGGCTATGTTGAGCGACTTTGACGGTTCGCTTACTGATATTCTTCCTGGCTTCCATCAGATGCGTGTGCGTTTGGAGCAATGGGATGAGGCTGTGCGAGCTGACAGAGCAGGTAGAGTAAACAAGCTAGAGAAGGAAATTAGCTGGATCGAGAGCCGCCGCGAGTGGATCATGGGTCTGTGGGCTAAGGTTGAGAGTGGAGAAATCCCAACTCGAGTGACTCACAACGATACTAAGATCAACAATATTCTCTTCGATCAAAGTGGTGAGGTTTTGTGTGTGATTGACCTCGATACTGTGCTTAGCTCGACAGCTCTTAACGATTACGGTGATGCCATCCGCTCTTACACCAATACAGGATTGGAGGATGACAAAGATCTTGATAATGTGAATATGTCGCTTGAGATTTTCGAGGGCTACACCAAAGGCTACCTATCGCAAGCCAAGGCTTTCTTGAATAGCGTGGAGTTGAGCCATCTTGCGGATTGGGCAATGGTGATTACCTATGAGCAGGTTCTGCGCTTTTTGATGGACTATATCAATGGCGATACCTACTACAAAACAAAATATGCCGACCACAACCTAGTGCGTACCCATGCTCAATATAAACTTCTTCAAAGCATGGAGGAGCAATCTGATGCAATGCGTGCTATTGTCGCTAAATGCTAATAACCACTAGGGCTTAATAACGCTAAAGAAAACAAAGTTTGTTATGCAATTCATAATACCCAAGGCCGAAGTGTCGGCTGTGCAAAAAATAGACAACAATAACTGGCCAACGGACTTTCCTTATACGCCCAAAGTGGAGTTTACTATCTCTCACGATGGCGATAGGCTAAAGATTAACTTCGAGGTGAGTGAAAAGTACACCAAGGCTGAGATTGACAAGAATAATGGTGAGGTGTGGACTGATTCGTGTGTGGAGTTCTTTATCTCTTTTGATGATAGAGGTTACTACAACTTCGAGTTTACTTGCATAGGCCAGATGTTGCTTGCTTTTCGCAAAACCAAACCATCTCCAACCTACGCCAGCGATGAGACTATTGCCTCTATCGCTCGCACCAGCTCTTTGGGGGTGGAGACTTTCCCTGAGCGCATAGGCGATAACCACTGGACTTTGGAGGTGGAGATCCCTCGCGAGGCTTTCTTTGAGCACAATTTTGCAACGCTAAGCGGCGTGGAGGCGAGTGCAAATGTCTATAAGTGTGGTGATAACCTTACGCAGGCTCATTTCCTTTCGTGGAATCCTATTGACACTCCATCGCCTAATTTCCATGTGCCTGAATTCTTCAGGGCAGTTAAATTTGAGTAGCCTTTTTAATACACGGGTCTCATCGCTAGGTGTAGACCCATAAAAACCCCTAAATAATATACTATGAACAACAAATTTCTACTAGCAATCGCTGCCTTGAGCCTAAGTTTTAGCTCGTGCAACTCGCAACCCGATCCAAACGAACTAACAAAAGAGCAGGCTCAGGAGCTTGAAACCAAAACTTTTGCCGAACTGACTACTCCCTACGTTAACTCGCTACAAGCATCTTGGGATGCAGGTGTGTTGAGCAGTGGCGATTTTAAAATGCCGTTTTGGTATGAAGTTAATGGTGAAAAACCAGCAGATGGCTATCCGATGTATATTTCGATGCACGGTGGTGGTGGCGCTCCAGCGGCTGTGAACGACCAGCAGTGGGAGAACCAAAAACGCCTATATGGAACAGTGGACGGTATTTACTGGGTGCCTCGTGCTCCGACCGATACTTGGAATTTGTGGCACCAAGAGTACATGGACGACTTCCTTTTGCAGGCGGTGACCTATGCTGTGGAAAAATTGGGCGCTGACCCTGAGCGTATCTATCTGATGGGCTATTCGGCTGGAGGTGATGGTACTTTCAACCTTGCTCCTCGTCTTGCCGATCGTTTTGCTGCGGCTTCTATGATGGCAGGCCACCCAGGTGATGCTGTGGCTGAAAACCTACGCAATCTTCCTTTTGCTATCTATATGGGTGGAAAAGATGCAGCCTATAACCGCAATGGATTGGCAGCAGAGTGGGGTGAGAAACTAGCTGCTCTGCAAGCGGCAGACTCGGAAGGTTACGAGAATCATGTTGTAATCTACCCTGAAAAAGGTCACTGGATGGATAACGAAGATAAAGAAGCACTACCTTGGATGTCTAAGTTCGAAAGAGACAATGATCCTGAGCGCATCATTTGGGTGCAAGACGACGTTTTGGCAACTCGCAAGTACAACCTTGAGGTGGCAAACCCCTCGCAAGGTAACACTTTGATTGTGAATGTAGATGATGATACTAATACCATAGATATCGAAAAATCTGACTACAGCGATGTGACTATCTGGCTTAACGACGATATAGTGGATCTTGACAAAGATGTTACTGTGACCTCGGGTGGCAAGACTCTTTTCTCGGGCAAAGTGAATCGCACGGCAGAGAACATCAAAACGAGCATAGAGGGTCGTTATGATCCAGCCTATATTTTCCCTGCGAAAGTTAAGGTTAGCCTTCAATAGATGAACATCAGACTTGTTGTCATTGGTAAGACCAATGAGAAATACCTACAAAGCGGTCTAGACGAATATACAAAGCGTCTGGGACGCTTTGTGCGTTTTCAAATGGAGGTGATACCCGATCTGAAAGGAGCTAAGAGTCTCAGAGGGGAAGAAGTGAAGCAACGCGAGGGAGCGTTGATTCTCGATAAACTGGGTCCACGCAACGCCTCGGAGCAGGTCGTGTTGTTGGACGAAAGAGGCAAGGCTTATTCCTCGGTGGAGTTTGCCGATTTCTTGGGCGATATGACTATGCGAGGAGTTAAGAGGCTGAACTTCGTTGTTGGGGGTGCTTATGGTTTTTCTCAGGATGTATATGATAGAGCGGATGGGAAAATAACGCTCTCTCGCATGACTTTCTCCCATCAGATGGTGCGATTGTTCTTTGTGGAGCAGATCTATCGAGGTTACACAATTTTGGGCGGCTTGCCCTATCACAATGAATAGGGGGTTGGGCGAGCGAAGAGTGTTTTGCTAGCGTGTCGCCTTTTTTATGAAAGATAAGATCTTTTTGAGAGATAAAATACAGAGTGTGGGCTAATTGGAAATTGTAAATCCAATTAGCCCACATTTTTTCTTTGAACCTTTTTTGCTTGTAGTTTGCTGTTAGAAATGGTGACTGCGGTAGGTCTTTAGCGTCCGCCACCCCAACGAGTGCTCTCGAAAGAATAGTAGGTATTGCGTTTGTTCTTTTTGCGTTTTTTCCACAAAAGAACCATACCTTTAAAAAACAGGTAAGTGCCGAGAATAAACCATCCTATGCGGTTGAGCCAAGTGAGCCAAGCGATGCTCTCTGGTGAGGGGATAAACGCTGGGCGAAGACCCTCGCTTTGGCGAGCAATAGCATTGCTGAAGATGCGAACACCATCAGGGAACGTCGCCTCGACCCTAAGGTAGGGCAGTTGTTCGGGGAGGATGAATTCTCCGTGGGAGCTTTGAGTTATTTCTTTGAGGGTTTGCCCCCCGCTGATAAAACGAATTGAGGAAGCCTCCTGTGAAAAAGCAACTTGCAGGGTGCTATCATTTTGAACCTCAAATGTTTGCATGGTTGGCATATTCTTGTGATCGCCTTGCATATTGCGCTCATTGTCCACTACCACTCCATAGGAGCGAGCGGCCTTTAGTGCCAAAATCACGCTGTCGATTTGGCGCGATGGTGAGTAGACCATGGTGTAGGCTCGTTGGAAAGCCGAATTGCGGTTGATGATAGAGTGGGCATCGTCGTTGCAGATCATCGCAATGTAGTTGCCTGCGTCGAGTTGAAGATCCCAATAACGAGGGTCGGCATTGGTGTTTAGTTCCATGGCCTCGAAGCCTCGAATGGCGCCTGCGTGGTCCTTGTTCATGAGTCTAAGTCGCTCGGGATGGTTCACCTGAAATAGGGTTGCCTGAGGGCGGAGTCGATTGATTAGGGTCTGCATCTGATGGCGCGGCATCAGCATCAGAGGTATATCAAACATGTCGTTCTCGGTGACTCCCATCATCAGTTGGTGGAAATTATTGAGATTATAACCATGCTCATAGCTATCTAGCGAGGGGATTGAGTCGCCGGTGAGGGCTGGGGTGATAAAATTATGATCGGAGATGTTTATCACATCATAATTGCTCTTATGGTAGGCTTGTTGGAACTGTTGGGGGGTGTAGGGTTCGTGGGTGTCGAAGTTGGTGTGGGCGTGGAAGTTAGCTTTTAGGAAGTCGCCATTCCAAGCGAGGGAGTCGAGGCCTTGATAGGGGTTGTAGAATTTTTCGCCAACAAAATTTCTTGTCTGAGGGTCTCTGAAAATACTAGTAAACCCCTGAGATACAATGATGTAGCAGAGGGTGAAAAGTATGATAGAAAATATTAGCTTGAAAGTGAACTTGATAATCTTCATGATGGGTTAGTTTTGGTCATTTTAAACCTCGCATCTGGCGCGGGCATAAAAACTGCACTTACAAAATTACTCTTTTTTTGTAGGAGACAAAAAAAAGAGTGTAAAAAATATGATAAAGCAGTAGAATTTAAGCAGAAAGCCTATTGGTAAAGCAAGCAATAATATGTATCTTTGCCCGCAATAACACTTCCAAACTCACCCAATGTAAAAAACCCTTTGCGTATGAGACCCAAGACCCAACTTCCGATTATCACTAGTGACGAGTGGCTAGCCCCAGTGGAGGGCGAAATGGAGTACAGGTATGAACTCTATATGAACCGACTTTTGAATATCGAGAGATATTGTGGGTCGCTCTACGATTATGCCAATGCTCACCTGTATTACGGTGTGCACCGCAACGAAAAAGCAGGCGGTTGGTGGGTTAGAGAGTGGCTACCCGGAGCTAAAGAAGTATTTGTATTTGGCGATTGGAATGGATGGGATAGACACCAACATCCGATGATCAAGGATGAATGGGGCGGGTGGTCGATTTTCCTTTCGGACAAACAAACCGATGGAAAGTTTGTACACGGCAGCTTGCTAAAACTCAATATCAAAGGAGCGGACGAGCAGTGGAGAGAGCGTATACCGGTGTATATCAACCGTGTGGTTCAGAATGAAGACACCAAAGATTTTTGCGCTCAGGCGTGGAATGCCACCTTCGATTGGGAGGATGACGATTTCACGATGAACGCCATAAAAACGCCTATCATTTATGAGGCCCACATTGGTATGGCCTCTGAAAATGCTGGCGTTGCGAGCTACGCAGAGTTTGAGAAAAATATCTTGCCTCGCATCAAAAAAATGGGCTATAACACCGTTCAACTAATGGCTATAGCCGAGCATCCGTATTATGGTAGTTTTGGTTATCATGTCTCAAGTCTTTTTGCTGCAAGTTCTCGTTTTGGAACACCCGAGGAGCTAAAATCTCTGATTAAAACAGCTCACTCTATGGGTCTGGCAGTGATTATGGACTTGGTGCATAGCCATTATGTTAAAAATACAGCCGAAGGATTCAATCAGATGGATGGCACTGATTACCTATATTCGCCCGAGGGAGAGGCTGGTAATCATCCTCACTGGGATTCAAAACTCTATGATTATGGCAAAGAGCAGGTGCAACACATGCTGCTTTCGAATGTGAAATATTGGCTGGAGGAGTTCCATTTTGATGGTTTCCGCTTTGATGGTGTGAGCTCTATGCTCTACCACCATCATGGTTATGCTGATTTTGGATCATATAATTCTTATTTTGGTGACGGCGTAAACCGTGCTGCTATTACCTACCTAACCCTTGCCAATAAACTTGCTCATATAGTAAACCCCAATGTGATTTCCATTGCGGAGGATGTGAGCGGTATGCCAGGGATGACAGTGTCGGTGAGCGATGGTGGTATAGGCTTTGATTATCGTTTGGCGATGGCTATCCCCGATTTTTGGATACGATACACTGCCGACACCCCCGACGAAAACTGGGATCTATGGGAAATGTGGAGCATGATGACCAATCGCCTTCCTTCGTCTCGAACCATAGCCTATTGTGAGTCGCACGACCAAGCCTTGGTGGGCGATAAAACTTTGGCATTTAGATTGATGGATGCAGATATGTATGAGAACATGAGCGTTGAGAGTGAGAGCGTGGTGGTTGATCGCGGTTTGGCTCTGCATAAAATGATACGTCTGTTTACGATCTCATTGGGTGGCGAGGGTTACCTGAATTTTATGGGTAATGAGTTTGGCCATCCCGAGTGGATAGATTTCCCACGTCAGGATAATGATTGGAGCTATCAGCATGCACGTCGTCAGTGGTCTCTTGCCGATGCGCCCTATCTCAAATACCACTACCTAGGGAATTTCGATAGAGCGATGCTAAAGCTAGTGAAAAATTATCACCTGCTAAGCGCTGGCTATGGCTATAACCTTTTGAACGACAACCAAAACAAGACTATAGTCTATGAGCAGGGTGGTTTGATATTTATTTTCAACTGGCACCCAACAGCCTCGATTTCAGACTATATAGTGCCTGTTCAGGAGCACGGAAAGTATAAAATAGTGCTAAATAGCGACGATGCGGAATTTGGAGGCTTTTCACGTGTGGATGATTCTACCGAGTTCTTCACCTTCTCAGCTCCCGATGGCGGCATCCGTTTGAGTCTTTACAATGTCTCGCGCACAGTGTTGGTGCTCTCGAAAGTCAGAGACTAGATGGCATGTCAGCAAGCTTGAAGAGGGCTGCCGTTTTTCGACAGGCAAATTCAGCATGTGTAAGGGTCAAGCAATAGAGTAATAAAATAAACCAAAATATGAACAAAAAATTTTCAAAGATTAATATTTTCGCGGGATGGGGGGTATTCCTCGTGGCACTAATTACCTATGTGCTGACCATCGAACCGACCACCTCATTGTGGGATTGTGCAGAATTTATTGCAACGAGCTACAAACTAGAGATTGGCCACCCACCTGGAACGCCATTTTTCTTTTTGATTAATCGCCTTGGGGCAATGTTTGCAGCCGACACCTCTCAGGTGGCGTTTGCTGTGAATGCTATGTCGGCTCTGGAGAGTGCTCTCACTATAGCCTTTATGTATTGGTCGATAGTGATGCTGGGGGGGATGATAGTGCGCAAAGGGCGTATTGCAAATACCGAATCTACAAGCTGGGCGTTAGTTGCCTCGGGTGTGATCGGGTCGTTGGCCTATGCGTGGACTGATACTTTCTGGTTTTCGGCTGTTGAGGCTGAGGTTTATGCACTTTCTTCGCTCTTTACCGCTGTGGTGTTCTGGGCTATGCTCAAATGGGAGAAGGTGGCAGACCAACCAAGCTCTAGCCGTTGGTTGATTTTCATAGCCTATATGATGGGGCTTTCGATCGGTGCTCACATCTTGAACCTATTGGCTATTCCTGCTCTTTCGTTTATCTATTATTTCAAGAAATTTCCTCAGGCTCGCCTTAAAAACCTATGGAAACCAGCAGTGGTATCCATCCTACTCACGGGGGTGTTCTATCTGATGACCCCGACAGTTGTTGGAATTGGAGGCTTTGTGGATAGAATCTTTGTAAATAGCTTTGGTCTGCCTGTAAACTCGGGGCTAGCGACTGTAATTTTTGCTCTCGTTGGTGCATTGGCATGGGGCGTGTGGTGGAGTCACAAGAAGATGCGTTTGACGCTGAACCTTGTGTTCTTGGGAGCTATCATGGTGGTGATTGGTTTTTCGAGCTACGCCATAGTGCTTATCCGCTCGAGTGCAAACCCTCCGATGAACTCAAACCATCCTGACAACCCCTATGCGCTGCGTTCGTTTCTGAATCGTGACCAATATGGTGCTCCGCCTCTTTTGTATGGTCCGACCTATGGTTCACGTCCTGTGGACTATAAAATGACAGAGAAGTGGATACTTACGGATGAAAATAAATATGAAAAAATTGAGGTGATCGACGATTATGTCTATGATGATGCCACTATGATGTTCTTCCCAAGAATGTATGATGGGGTGTCGGGTAATGCTGGTCGCTATCTCAATGAATATAAAAACTGGGGTGGTGACAAAGGTCGCAGAGTGCGTACAGCCAATGGAGATATGGTCGTTGTGCCAACCTTTGGTGAGAATCTCAACTATTTCTTTGGCTATCAAATCAGCCACATGTATCTACGCTATTTCTTCTGGAATTTCGTGGGTCGTCAAAGTGATATTCAAAGTACGGGAAATATTGACAATGGATCGTGGCTCTCGGGTATAGACTTTATTGACGAGGCTTATTTGGGTCCTCAAGACGATCTGCCTAAGGAGATGGCATCTAATAAAGGGCGCAATACCTACTTCTTCCTGCCGTTTATCTTGGGACTAGTGGGATTGATCTTCCATGTGAAGCGTGATGGCCGAGGGGCTTTCATCCTCTGTACGCTGTTTTTTATGACAGGTATTGCGATTATCTTGTATCTGAATCAATCGCCCCTACAACCACGTGAGCGTGACTATGCTTATGCGGGTTCGTTCTACGCCTTTGCAATTTGGATAGGTGTTGGAGTTTTGGCTATCTATGAGTGGCTAAGAACTAAACTAAAAACCAAGGCGTCGATGGCGATGCTGGGCGCCACTGTGTTGAGTGCTAGTGTGCCAGTGATTCTAGTGAGCCAGAACTGGGACGACCACGACCGCTCGGGGCGTACAATCTCTCGAGATATGGGCTATAACTACCTGAGCTCGACTCTTCCTAATGCAATTTTGATTAACTATGGCGACAACGACGCTTTCCCAGTGTGGTATGCACAGGAGGTTGAGGGTTATCGCACCGACGTTCGCCCTATGAACTTCTCTTATATCACAGGCGATTGGTATATCGATCAGATGAAGATCAAGAGCAATGAGAGCGAGGCTGTGCCTTTCTCATTGCCCTATAAGAAATACTATGAGGGAGCTGAGCGTATGTTCCCCATACGTGAGATTCCTCACCCAGGGGGCGGAGATTGGACTGCAAAGGACGTGATGACGGTGGTCAATAGCGATGCTGAGGGCACCAAGCTGATGTTGCAAGATGGACGCTCGCTTGACTTTGTTCCTGCTCGCCGTATTGCTGTTCCTGTGAATAAGCAAAATGCTCTTGCCGCAGGTATCCTTACCCAAGAGACGCTACCTTTAGCGCAAGATACTATATATATAGAGTTCCCCGCTGAGAAGCAATCGCTATCTATCGATGAGATGCTGTTTGTCGATCTGATGGCAAACTTCGATTGGAAACGCCCTATCTATATGAGCTCTTATAGTGATATGCTAAAATATGGTCTTTTGGATGTTAGCAAAAATCCAGCTGTGAGTTACCTGCGTAACGACGGAGTTGCATACTTGCTGACCCCTGTTCCTTATGCTGTTA
>CAYJLL010000051.1:0-10840 GCA_964370955.1 uncultured Rikenellaceae bacterium
GTGTCCCTGCACCACTTTCATCTGCTCCTCGATAGAGGCAATATGCTCATCGGCGCGGAAAGCGTCAAAACGAGAGATACGCATAATACGAATCTCGGTGAGTTTCACGATATCCTCGTGGGTCACCTCGCGGCGCAAAAGCGGTTTGAAAGGCTCTAAAGCTGTATCGATAGTCGAATAGACTTCCTCCTTAGAGCGACATTCCTCTATAAGGTTATAGATTCTGTTTTCTATGAAAATTTTCTCCAGCGAGCTCATATGCCAATCCTCGAGAAGTTCGTTCAAACGAATCTCAAGCTCTTGTTTGAGTAGACCTTTGGTATTGTCTACACTTTGGCGCAGGATCTCAGACACTCCAATAAACAGGGGTTTCTGATCGTAGATCACACAAGCATTTGGCGAGATAGACACCTCGCAATCAGTAAAGGCATACAGAGCGTCTATGGTCTTATCTGCCGAGACATCATTGGCAAGGTGGATGACGATTTCGACATTAGCAGCCGTGTTATCGTCTACTTTTTTGATGCGAATTTTACCCTTCTCGTTGGCCTTGATAATCGAATCAATAAGCGAAGAGGTGGTTTTACCATAAGGGATTTCAGAGATAGTCAAAGTGCGTTTGTCGCCTTTGGCAATCTTAGCTCTCACCTTCACAGCTCCTCCACGAAGTCCATCGTTATAGCGTGAGCAGTCTGCCATACCTCCCGTTGGGAAGTCGGGTAGCAGTTCAAATTCTTCACCCCTAAGGTGAGCAATTGAGGCTTCGATCAGTTCGCAAAAGTTGTGAGGCAATATCTTCGATGCCAAACCCACAGCGATACCCTCCACTCCCTGCGAAAGCAGAAGTGGGAATTTCACAGGTAGAGTCACTGGTTCTTGGTTACGACCGTCATAGGAGTTGATCCATTCGGTTGTCTTATTATTAAAGACCACATCAAGGGCAAACTTCGAGAGTCTTGCCTCTATATAACGAGGTGCTGCAGCCGAGTCACCCGTGAGCACATTACCCCAGTTACCTTGGGTCTCTATAAGTAGGTTCTTTTGCCCCAATCCCACTAGTGCATCACCAATAGAAGCATCACCGTGGGGGTGAAACTGCATAGTGAAACCTATCACATTGGCAACCTTATTAAACCTACCATCATCCATGCGTTTCAAGGCATGCAAAATACGTCTCTGAACGGGCTTCAAGCCGTCATTCAAGTGAGGTACTGCACGCTCCAAAATCACATAAGAGGCATAGTCCAAAAACCAGTTACGATACATAACTGTGAGCTTGTTCTTGCCCGTAGAGCCTAGTATTTTACTGTATTTTGAAGGAGCCTCCTGGGGAGTAATTACCTCCGCAGGCACGCTTTCGACCTGAGAAATCTCACTCACTGCCGATTCATTATCAGCTGTCTGCTCGAGGGTTTGCTCCAGCTCGGTGTTATCTACTCTATATCGTCTATTGCCATTTCTATATCTCCTCTTCAATACGTAGGTTATCAATAATAAAGTCTTGTCGTTCCATTGTGTTGCGTCCCATGTAGAACTCCAACAAATCGTGTACTGTCTCTGCCGAACTCATATTCACTCTCTCCAGACGGATATTCTCACCTATGAACTCCTTGAACTCCTCAGGCGAAATCTCTCCAAGACCCTTAAATCGAGTGATCTCGGCTCTCGCCCCTAGCTTAGAGATAGCCTCCTCTCGCTCTTTGTCGGTGTAGCAGTAGTAGGTAGTTTTCTTATCACGAACCCTGAATAGCGGGGTTTGCAGGATGTAGAGGTGTTCGCCACGAATCACATCGGGGAAGAAATTCAGGAAGAAAGTCATTAACAGCAATCGGATGTGCATTCCGTCCACATCGGCATCCGTTGCTATAATAATCTTATTATAACGCAGGTTCTCCATGTCCTCCTCTATGTTCAGAGCCGCTTGCAGCAGGTTGAATTCTTCGTTCTCATAGACCACTTTTTTAGTCAGTCCGTAAGTATTTAGAGGTTTACCCTTGAGCGAAAATACGGCTTGAGTGTTCACATCGCGCGACTTGGTGATCGATCCACTCGCCGAATCACCCTCGGTAATAAAAATCGAGGACTGCTCGCAACGTGGGTCTTTACCTCCTAGGTGAAGGCGACAGTCACGTAGTTTGCGATTATGAAGCGATACTTTTTTGGCAAATTCACGTGCTTTCTTCTGAACACCACTAATTGCCTTGCGCTCTTTTTCCGCCTCTAATATTTTCTTTAGTAGCACCTCGGCTACTTGAGGATTCTTGTGGAGGTAATTATCAAGATTGGCTTTGAGGAAATCGCCCACAAAAGTTCTTACAGTCAGCCCCCCCGGTTCCATCTCCTTAGAGCCTAGCTTGGTTTTGGTCTGCGATTCGAAAATCGGCTCGATTACCTTTAGTGAGATACTCGCCACAATTGATTGGCGGATATCCGATGCGTCAAAATCTTTCTTATAAAACTCTCTTACCACCTTCACTATAGCCTCACGAAGCGCCGCTTGGTGGGTTCCACCTTGGGTAGTGTGCTGACCATTCACAAATGAATAGTAAGATTCATTATAGCCCGAACCATGCGAAAGCGCAACCTCAATATCCTCGCCCAGCAATCGAATTGGAGGATAAAGATATTCATCGGCAACCGATTCGATCAGCAGATCCAACAGACCATTCTTCGAGCTATAGGGTACGCCATTAAACTTTAGGGTCAAACCAGTATTGAGGTACGAATAGTTCTTGAGCATGCTCTCTATGAACTCGTAGTTGTAGCTATACTCCCCGAAGATCGTTGCGTCTGCCACAAAGTTTACCATCGTACCATTGCGCTCGCTGGTTGCTCCGCTATTCTCGCCAGTCATCTCTCCACCGCTGAAATAGATCTCACGATACTCGCCCTCTCTGACCGAGCGTACAGTGAAACTGCTCGAGAGAGCATTCACAGCCTTTGTACCAACACCATTAAGACCCACAGAGCGCTTATATTCCTTGGTGTCATACTTACCCCCTGTATTCATCTGACTTACAGCCTCTTTCAGTTTCCCAAGGGGAATACCACGGCCGTAGTCACGCACAGTAACTATGTTTTGATCTACCTTAATCTCTATCTGCTTTCCGTTGCCCATCACATACTCATCTATTGAGTTGTCGAGCACCTCTTTGATGAGTACATAAATTCCATCGTCGCTCTGGGTTCCATCTCCCAACTTTCCGATATACATCCCTGGGCGGCGACGAATATGTTCGTTCCACTCGAGGGTCTTGATACTATCTTCGTTATAGGATGATTTACTTTGCTCTACTAATTCTATCTCCGACATCTTTATTCTTCTTCTAAATATATTTCTTTATCTACAAATACTAATTCTGCTGCGCTCTTTGCTCATCAAAAGCCGTTGAAATCACATCGCGTGTGTGTTGCGTTAAATCTCCCAACGACAATTCTTGCACTGTTTCAGCTGTGATTGGAGGTAGGACTTTCATGCGTATTTTGTGGCGTGGTCCCCATTTGCGCATACCGTCCATCGCCTCAAAACTTCCCGTTATTACAACTGGAAGGATGGGCACTCGGTTTCGCTTAACCAAAAGAAAGGCTCCACTATGAAATTCGCCTATTTCGCCCGTTTTTGTACGTGTTCCCTCAGGGAATATTGCAATCGAAACACCAAGTTTGAGAAACTTAGTGCAGTCCGACACCATAGCCTTTGCACTAGCCAGTCCCGAACGATCCAAGGCAACATCGCCTCTCATCTTTAGAAGCTGCCCTACAACTGGTTGGCTAAAGAGTTCTTTTTTGCCCACAAAGCGAAACTTCAGCGGCAGGTGCAACAACAGAGGGGTGTCCAACATGTGTTGGTGGTTAGAGGCTATGACCATAGGCACACCCTTGGGGATATTCTCCAATCCCTCGACCTCGACTTTCCACCTCCAAGTGGGGTGCAATAAAAACCATCCCCACGAACGTGAGTAAACGTGAATAGCTGTGCGTTTAGGGTCAAATGGTGCGGTGAAAAGCCACACAATAAACATCCCCAGCAGCCCCACTATGGTCCACGGTAATAATACTAACAGATATGCAATAAATGAAAACATTCTTTATCTTCTTTAACTTCTCTCTTTGGAAATACTTTGTTTAGTATCCCTTGGAGTTTAAATTTCTAATTCTTTATCTTTGCGAATTAAATTCCGCCTCACACAACGAGCCTACCCACAATTCCACTGGTCGACCAGCAACACCTTCTACTTCTAGAGTTTGTCCTTCGCCTCCAGGGTTCACCTCCAACGGTAGGACACCTTCTTTCACCACTGAGTTTCCAGTGCGATTGTAGATTCGGTAGCCTAGGCCATATTCTGAAAGATTAGCTCCCTCAAGGCGATTTGTCACTTTGAATATTCCTTTAGTTGCGTCCAAAGCCTCGATAGAGACATAGGCATACTTTGGTGAAATTTTTGCACTCAGGCTCTCCAAAGAGACACTCTTTAGAGTTTCTGTTTTCACTTGATCACCTTTACGTTCACCCTCCATTAGAGTGCCTTGCCCGAGAAATCCTCCATTCGCGCTATCCCATAGATCGGTATCTGCAATTCGAGAATAGACCAAAGGTTGAAGTTCAATGCCATATTGCTTGTCACCCTGAGATGGCATATACCAATCGGTATTCCACTCCATCGCCGCACCGCCATAGACAATAGGTCGAAGGGCATCCTTAGAGCGAATCGCTAGATAGGCTTGATACATATTGTAGCCGTTGCCCGCTTCCTCGCCAAGCCCCCATGCAATCACACTTGGGTGGAGCTTTAGGTTTTCATAATTACGAAGTGCTCGCTCAACAAACATATCACGCCACGCAGGGTCATTGGCAAGAGTACCGCCTTTCATTATTGATTTGCTCATCGCTCGCGAGTTGATATTGGCATTAGCCACAACATACATCCCCACACTATCACAGGCATCATAAAAGGCCGTTGAAAGTGGATAAGGGGTCTTAATGGCATTCACCCCCATGGCACGCAGATTTTTGATGGCTTGAATCATCGCTGAATAGTCCTCTCTAGGATCGATTAGTTCGTCGATCAAATCTGCATTCACCCCGTGGAACAAAACTTTTTGCCCATTAACAAACACAGTTTTATCACGAGTGAGCACCTCGCGGAATCCAACTCTCGCTGAGATATACTCTGTGAAGCGGTCGTGACGCTTAATGCTAAAAACCGCCGTATATAGCTTAGGATCTTCATAGCTCCATTTGTTTACATCCATGATTGATGAGGTGAAACGCAGGGTATCACCTTGGCGTCTTTCTAGCTCTAAAGAGCGAGTTTCTCTATTGACAATCTTTCCATCGCTATCATATAGGTCATAGAACACCTCGATAGTGTGAGGATTGAAAAGTTCGGATTTCATCACCATAGCGATTTCCAACAATCCGTTTTCATAGCTCGGATCCAAAGAGCTAGTCGCCATAATATCGAATATTCGAATCTTAGGTTGAGCAAACAAGTAGCTAGAATTTTCAAACTTGATAGATTGATCAGTGCCTTGCTCCAATGATTTTGATGGACTCTCGCTCTCGAGCAATAAAACGATGCGATTGCGGCCACGAATAGTAAATTTCGAGACATTAAATTCTGCACGCCCCTTAGAGTCGGTACTCGAACCCACTCTTTGGCCATTGACATAAAGCACAACGGGCGTAGAACTCACTCCAAGGTTGATATACTGAGCTTGGTCGGTGTAGTCAAACGGCACAGTGATATCGCGCGCCAACAGCACACTCTGCCCCACTTTTGCCAGCTCCGCAGAACTAGGCAGGTTCACTTTTTTCCATTGGCTAAGATTTTCATCCTCGCCAATAAAATCCTCCAATCGGCTTTGGGTGGCAGCACCATTTATCACATTCAAGAACCATTCACCATCCATAGACAGCAGGTTTTGACTTTTAGACACATCGCCACTAACAGCAGCAGCTTTGCTGCGGAAGGTGATAAATTGCGATCGAGATGGTTCGATATTTTCAGAGGCCATATAAGCTGGCTCAAACTCCAAGGGTTGGCTCAAAGCTAGATTTGCACCCAAAAAAGTACACACTAGCGTGGCAATTGCTTTTTTCATCGGCTAAAAATTGTTGGGATAAATCCACACTACCCCATTTTAATATTGCCACAAAGATATATTTTTTTCCCGTGAATTGCAACCCACAATTAGACCGCTGAGGCTAAAAAAATTATATATAGCACTTGGTTACCGCCTTGTCGAACTTACGCTCCAAGACTGTCGCCATGCGCTCGAGGAGTTGGCGGCGAATTTGATAGTTATCAACAAACTGCGTTGAGACCTTACTTTCTCGCATTCCAATGACCATTTGGATATGGTCTGAGGCCATAATCATCTTTACGATGCGGTAGGCTGGACCTCGACCTATGGGTCGTTGATGATAGTTGGAAAGAATAAAAAGCACTTTATTGAGGGTCAAAAACCCTTCGGTTATTAGATCGACCCCATCGGCAAACCATAGAGGTGGCAAATCGGGGTCAGTTGATGTTATATTCTGACGAATATCGGAGCCCATCTCATGAGCGACCTCCTTTGCCAATTCATAGCCACAGAGCACCTTAGGATAGTCAGCCTGCTCAATCATTCCCACAAGTTCATCGATATTTCTTTTCTTTGGCGGACAAGAGCAAAACATCAAACGACGCGACTCGCGAAATGTTATAACTCCACAGGTAATATCGTCTTTAGACTGTTGTTGATCTTTCTGCAAGGCTTTACCTAGCACCGCCATCGACAAATCCAAAGAGTTCATTGTCATATCACTCGAGAGAGAGTCCATCACAAAGGCTCTAAATGCCGGCAAACCCCACCCAAAAGGATATTTATCGCTTCCCAAACCCGACTGGGTCACCCCATCCGAACACAGCACTATGCGATCGCCTTCTTGGGCCTTAAATTCGCTAGTGTAGATGGTTGATCGACGAGAAGAAGCCTCAGTAATATTGCCTGATATGGTTTTGGTCTGACGTTCGAGTTCTAGAATTTCGCTACCCCTGAGAATCAAAGCCTGAGGATTGTCAAACTCCACTATGTGCACCTCGGAGCTCACATGGTCATAGTCTACAATCGAGAACGTAGAATAGCTAATCCCTCTAACACTACACACAGGCAGCGTTTGAAGAATCGTATGGGCTGTGTGTAGGATACTTTCTTTGGCCTCGCCCATGCTCAGGATAATCGAAGCGGTAAGGTTCGAGAGTATATTTGCTTTTGTGCCGTGGCCCATCCCATCTGAAAGCACTGCAACGGTGCGCCTTTGATTGGGAATGTAGCGTTGCGCAAAAACATCTCCACAGATTCTCTCTCCATGGAAATTAATACTATTTGAGCTTATATCGACAAACACTTTATTCTCTTAATTTTTCTTTAGTACAAAAATACCGTTAGTTCTTCACTGGGTATTGTAGTGTGCGGATTATATCGGAGAGCTCAGAAGCATTTTCGCTAACCTCCTCGCCCAACAAGAATGCCACTTTTTGAATCATACTCATATTGCGATCTATGGTGTGCTGGAGGCGAGACACCACTTCGGTGGTCTGCACCTCTGGATTATTCAGGTTGCTCACCATAGCTATGGTGAGTTCGTTGCGTCGAATACTAAAGACCGAGAAACTAAAGTCACCATCAGGCAGACTCAACTGCTCACGAGTAGTGTCGCTACCCGAGAGGTGAGTTCCCTTGATGAGTTTATATACGGGAAGCGAAACAATGTCTCGAAGAGCAACCTGCGAGCTACCTATCTGATTGTCCAACAATGCTCTAGCCTGCCAACCTAGAAGATCCCTGAAGGCCACATTTGCATAGAGCACATCCAGTGATGAGTCGATAGCAATAGCGGCAGCTGGAATCTTCTGTATCAACACACGAAGCACTGACGCGGAGTCAGCTTCACGCTCTCTGAGGCGACGGTTTTCTGCCTCAAGCTCTCTGATTCTTACATTCTCCTGCTCCAGACTAGCAATTCTCTCTTGGAGTTGCTGTATGGTGTCATACATTGCCATAGCCTATTCGTTTAGGTATCCAAAATTTTTAAGTTGCGACTCCTTGTCACGCCAGTCTGCATTCACCTTCACATAGAACTCTAAGAACACTTTTTTACCTAAAAAAGACTCCAAGTCAACCCTCGCCTCCATTCCAATCTTTTTGAGCATCTTTCCTCCATGGCCGATGATAATGCCTTTTTGAGAATCGCGAGTAACATAGATCACCGCACGAATACGGTCAATCTTAGGCTCTTCTTTGTACTCCTCAACCACAACCTCAACCGAGTAGGGGATCTCCTTTTGGAAGTTCAGCAGAATCTTCTCACGAATGATTTCGCTTGCAAAAAAGCGCATAGGTCTATCGGTCAATTGGTCTTGCGGGAAGAAAGGCTCACCCTCGGGCAACATCTTCACAATGCGAGCAATAATCGAATCGGTATTAAAATTCTCCTTTGCAGAGGTCGGCACAATCTGCGCATGAGGCAAAAGCTCTAACCACTGCCCCACTAGCTCTTCGAGCTTCTCGGGAGTGGTTAGGTCTATTTTATTTACAACCAATATTATTGGGGTTTCCGTAGCGGCAACCTTAGAGAGAAAATCCGAGTTCTTATCGGGAGTCTCGATGGTGTCGGTCACATAGAGGATCACATCGGCATCTTTGAGCGCGCCGGTGGAAAACTTCAACATGCTCTCCTGCAACTTATAGTTAGGTTTGAGCACACCTGGTGTGTCAGAATACACAATTTGGTAGTCTTCTCCATTTACAATCCCCATGATTCGATGGCGAGTGGTCTGTGCTTTTGGAGTAATAATAGCAAGCCTCTCGCCCACCAAACGATTCATCAGTGTGGATTTCCCTACGTTTGGGTTCCCCACGATATTTACAAATCCCGATTTAAACATTTCTTATCTCTTGTGTTTCCTTGTATTTCTTTGTGAAAATTATTTCTTGAGTTCGCTAAAACTCTTGTAGAACAAAGGTATAGTCTTAATACCCTTGTAGAACAAATCTAGCGAGAAGTTCTCATTTGGCGAGTGGATAGCGTCTGTATCCAAACCAAAACCCATCAAAATTGATTTGATTCCCAACACTCGCTCAAAAGTCGAGATGATTGGAATAGACCCTCCCGAATAGAAAGGCACTGGCTCGACGCCAAAAGTTTCGGTCATTGCCACCGAAGCTGCTTTATAGGCCGCAGAATCAGTGTCTGCCATATAAGGGTAGCCACCATGCGATGGGAACACCTCAACAGTCGCTCCCGAGGGAACTAGGCTCTGGAAATAGGTAGTAAATTTGCGGGTTATATCCTCAAAGTCCTGACCTGCCACTAGGCGCATAGAAATCTTCGCGCTAGCAGTCGAGGGGATAACAGTCTTCGAACCCTCGCCTATATATCCTCCCCAAATACCACAACAGTCAAGTGTCGGGCGAATTCCCTTGCGCTCCATGGTTGTATATCCAGCCTCGCCCATCACATCGGCAATATCAATAGAGGCTTTGAATCGTTCCTCGTCAAATGGAGCCTTTGCAATGGCTGCACGTTCATCGGCAGTAAATTCTTTGATTCCATCATAGAAGCCTGGAATTTGCACAACGCCATTCTCATCAATCAGCTTTGCTATCATCTGAGAGAGCACATTGATTGGATTGGCAACCGCTCCTCCATAAAGTCCAGAGTGCAGGTCACGGTTAGGACCCGTCACCTTCACCTCAACATAGGCAAGACCACGCAGACCGCAAGTAATCGAAGGGGTTGTCTCGCCCAACATCGAAGTATCAGACACCAAAATCACATCTGCCTTAAGCATCTCTTTGTGTTTGGCAACCCAATGAGTCAATTGACCCGAACCTATCTCTTCTTCGCCCTCTAGCATAAATTTCACATTACATGGCAGGGTGTTGGTCGCAACCATAGCCTCAAATGCTTTTAGGTGCATAAAGCCCTGCCCCTTGTCGTCATCCGCACCACGCGCCCATATCTTGCCATCTCTGATCTCAGGCTCAAATGGAGGTGAGGTCCATAGCTCGATTGGATCTACTGGCATCACATCATAGTGAGCATAAACCAAGATAGTAGGTAGCGCAGGGTCGATAATTTTCTCACCATAGACTATCGAAGGGCCATCGGTTGGAAAAATCTCCGCACGATCTACGCCCGCCTTAAGCAAAGAATCCTTTAGCACTGAGCACATTCAGCTAGATCGCCTGCATAGGCCGAATCGGCACTAATAGAGGGGATGCGTAGGAGTTCGAAAAGTTCGTCTAGGTATTTTTGTTTATTAGTTTCAACAAAGTTTTCAATTATTTGTTTCATCTGTTTGTATATTGAATTTGGGTTAATAATTATTTTCTGAGCACCCCAAAGGGCACACTTTCTCAAAGGTAGGATTTTTTGTCGAGAAAACAAAAAATCAACTAGCGTTTACTGCTCATCTTCTCGGCTCGTATTTGGGCTATATCTCGGCCTGAGAGTTTACTCTCGAGCCACGAAATAACATCCAAGTAGAAGAACGGACGACGCTCAAAAGGGTGATCTTCTAGGGGTTTAAGCTCGTTGTAGAGCTTTTGAAGTTCGGCCTTAAATTCCGAAGCATAAACCCTTGTGATGCGACGCAAGAAAGAAAGCATTGCTTTTTGAACAGCATTCATGTCATTACGCTTGACAATAAAGCTATATACGGTGCGAATTTGGTAGTCGAGCGTCTCGTCATCGCCAATCTCATAGGAGGCTATTAGGTTAAGTATGCGCGCAAATACTTGAAGATCTCGGCGGAACTTTGGATTGGTCGCTGTGATAACCTTTTGCAGG
>CAYJLL010000052.1:0-10776 GCA_964370955.1 uncultured Rikenellaceae bacterium
TCACTGATTTGACGCTAGTGGACTGGTTCGGCGAGTCATACAAAGAGCAAATCCTAGATAAAACCAAGGATGATTGCATAAATATTATCATTGGCTGCGGCGCGTCTTTAGTTGGTGCAGAGGGCGCGCTAATTTATATAGACCTACCCAAAAACGAACTACAGTTCAGAATGCGCGCAGGTTCGATTATGAACTTGGGGGCAAACGAAATACTCGACAACAAGCAAGGCTACAAACGACTGTTTTTTGTTGATTGGGTTGTGCTCAATAACCACAAATGCGAGATTCTTCCTCAAATAAACTACATGGTAGATGGGCAGCAGATAGAAACTCCCACATATACCAGTGGTGACGACCTAAGAAGTGCAATCCACTCAATGTCAAAGAATTTTTTGCGTGTACGTCCATGGTTCGAACCTGGAGCTTGGGGCGGCACATGGATGCGCGATAATATTAGCCAACTAACCCCCGATGTTCCAAATCTAGCGTGGGCGTTCGAACTTATGTCTCTCGAGAATGGACTCCTACTGCAAAACGACAGCTATATACTCGAGGTGAGTTTCGACACTCTTATGTTCTTGGAGTACCAAAACGTACTAGGGGAGAGTGCTGAGCGTTTTAGATACGATTTCCCTATACGCTATGACTTCTTGGATACATTTGATGGGGGCAATCTATCTGTGCAATGCCACCCTCGCACACAGTATATCAAAGAAAAGTTTGGAATGCCCTTCACCCAAGACGAAACATACTACATACTCGATTGCAAGGACGATGCACAAGTCTATCTTGGCTTCCAAGAGAATATAAATCCAGAAGAATTTGAATCTGAGCTCCACCGATCGCAGATAGAATCTCAAGAGATTGACATTGAACGCTTCGTTCAGAAATTTCCAGCAAAAAAGCACGATCTATTTCTGATTCCCAACGGCACTGTGCACGGATCGGGAAGCAATAATATGGTACTAGAGATAAGCAGTGCGCCATATATATTCACATTTAAGATGTATGATTGGATGCGCGTGGATCTCGATGGCAAACCTCGACCAATTAACATTGAACACGGAATGCGCAATTTATATTTCGATAGAAAAGGAGATAGAGTCGAGCAAGAGCTAATATCAAAACCTCAAACAGTACACCAGAGCGAAAATCAAAAAATCGAACTTCTACCCACCCACCCCGAACATTTCTATGAGATTCACCGTTATACTTTCACTGGCGAAATCACCATAGAAACAAACAACCACGCCAACGTTTTGATGATAGTCGAGGGCAGCTCGCTAATTGTCGAAACACACGGGGGGATGCAACAACGCTTCAACTATGCCGAGACATTTATCATACCAGCTGCTGCAGAGAAATATCGTCTAATAAATGAATCAAACGAGCCAGTGACATTTGTTGAAACACGTGTAAAAACCAAACATTAAACCAGAAAATAAAACCCAAGACAATAAAATAGAAAATAAAGAAATTATGAAAAGAAAACTACTTACGCTCGTCTGTATGATCACGCTGATGGGGGGCATAAATCAAGCCAATGGGCAGTTGACCCCAGATCTGGCAGCAAAACTCGAAAGCTCGCAAAAATTCACACTGAACCCCAGCGAGGCTATTCACTCGGGCGACCTACTGCTCTACGGAGTCGACAAAGTTATCAGCGGAACTGAGTTTGTTTATGCTTTCCCCATGAAGGGCATCAATCAATCACTACTCATTCGCGCCACAGATGGCACTCAGAATATGGAGTGGACAAGTCAACCCACACCCCAGAAAATAGATGCAAAAACAGAGTTCCTAAACTATGTGATTCCTGTTGGAGTCGGAACTAATGGTTCTTACTTTAAGATGGAAATGGAGATCGATGGTCAGAGTGCTTTTATTTTTGATAATAGCGACAAAGAGAGCTGGGAGCTTATCGACACAAAGGGTCGAGAACTCATCTTCGAGAGCATCTACGTTGATGGCAACCGTGATAGACGTGGATTCCTCTACTTGCGCGTTCCAAAAGATCAAGCACCCAAAGCTGGAGAATCGCTAAAACTAAAAATCACTGCCGACAAGCGTGCTTCACAGTCGTGGTTTATGGTATTTACTGACAAGATTCAGCCTCAGCAAAATGTATTCCTCTCGCCCGCAATCATAGACAACAAACAACAACTAATGGTTGAGGTGATGCACTTCGGTGCGCCGCAAATAATGCAGGTTTTAATTGATGGCAAAGCTATCCAGAGCAAAGAAGTTGTAATGGGAGGTAACTCATTTGGCGTGCTAATCGACAAAGTCAAAAAACCACGCAATGCGAAAGTCGAGCTTATCACCAGTGACTCACACCAAACAATGAACGTACAGATCAAACCTACACCGCAGTGGGAGCTGTTCTTTATTCAACAATCTCACACCGACATTGGATATACTCGCCCTCAAAACGAAATCCTTGCCGAGCATATACGATATATCGATTACGCACTTGATTATTGCGACCAAACTGACCACCTTCCCCAGGAGGCGCAATTCCATTGGACCTGCGAAACAACTTGGGCTGTAGAACAATTCCTACTAACGCGTCCAAAAGCACAAATCGAGCGACTTCAACAACGCATAAAAGAGGGCCGCATCGAAGTGGCAGGGATGATTTTCAACTTCTCTGAACTACCCGACGAGCAGTCTTTGGTGGCATCGCTAAAGCCTCTAGAAACTTGCTTTGAGAACAATATACCAGTTGAGGTAGCTATGCAAAACGATGTGAACGGTATGGCTTGGGCATTTGCTGATTACCTACCATCACTCGGAGTAAAGTATCTGAATATGGGAACACACGGCCATCGTGCTTTGATCTGCTTCGACTACCCTACTGTCTTCCGCTGGCAAAGTCCTTCGGGAAATGAAATGATTGGCTACCGTGCCGAGCACTACAACACAGGAAACTTCTTTGGCGTAGAGAAAGAAAATTTCGAAGATTTCGAAAACAAAGTCCTTGCCTACCTAATCGAACTAGAGGCTAAAGGCTATCCTTACGAGCAGGCAGCTATACAGTTCTCTGGATATTTCACTGACAACTCTCCCCCATCGATGGCAGCTTGTGAGAACATTCGCAAATGGAACGAAAAATACACATATCCTCACCTACAACTAGCACTAAGTACAGAATTTATTAAAATCATCGAACAGGAGCACTACAATGAACTCCCCGTGCTTAAACAAGCATGGCCAGATTGGTGGACAGATGGATTTGGCGCAGCAGCACGTGAAGCGGCAGTGGGTCGCTACGCAAAAGCTGACATGGCGGCAAATGGAGTACAATTATCTATGGCGCAAATCCTTGGAGCGCAATTGCCCGAGAATCTTGATGAGCAAATTGCCGAAGTAAACAGCGCTATATTATTCTACGACGAGCACACTACGGGATTCTCAGAAAGTGTGAGAGAACCTTGGTGCAAACCCTCAATGGACCAACGTGCACTCAAAGAGAGCTACGCATGGGAAGCCTATCGCCGCACACGCACACTTGCTGAAACAGCAGCGGGTATTCTACAGGAATACACTCCACGCGCCTCTACCCCATCTATCGTGGTCTATAACACCCTGAATTTCCCACGAACTACCATTGCACACGCATACATCGATCACGAGATTCTACCTATCGACCGTGAATTTGAGGTGGTAGATGCTTTGACGGGCGAAAAAATAGCTATGCAGCCCAAGGACAGCCGAGCGGATGGTACCTACTGGGAGATTCGTGCTGAAAATGTTCCAGCACTCGGCTACCGCCAGCTACTTATTAAGGTAAGCGACAAAAAACAACATCGCCCAGGGCTTAACACAGAGCCTATCAAAACTGTTAGCAATAAATTCTACAATATTGAATTTGACGCTAAGCGCGGAGTGATCAAATCACTCTACGACAAAGAACTCAGTAGCGAGCTACTAGAATCAAACGACGGAAGAGATATGGGCGAGTTTGTCTACGAGAGACTAGCCGAACGAGGA
This sequence comes from uncultured Rikenellaceae bacterium, assembly GCA_964370955.1. Lineage (GTDB taxonomy): Bacteria > Bacteroidota > Bacteroidia > Bacteroidales > Rikenellaceae > Mucinivorans. The sequence continues at coordinate 3,994 of CAYJLL010000052.1, forward strand.
TCGATGGAAGCATTCAAGATGGGCGAGTTCTCGCGCCAAGGCCTTGATAGCATTTGGTATATTGGCGCCACTCATGGTCAAATCTATGACACCTACCGATTCGCTGCACAGACTATCGCAGGAGTTGACTCACCAACTTCTAACTTCTGGGTTGAATACCGAGTACACCACGCCGACAAACTTATCGAAATCGGATACTCTATAACCAAAAAATCTCAAATCGAACCCGAGGGCATCTATATTGCATTCCCCTTTGAGATGGGTAACTCTTCTATCTTCTGCGAAGTTCCAGGAGGTGTAATGGAAGCTAGCGTTGATCAGATCGAAGGTTCATCGAACGACTGGAACACACACCAAAGTTTCGTTGCAGTGCGCGGCGACAAAGGCCAAGTGGTTATGGGATCGACCGAGGTGCCGCTAATGCAATTTGGCGCGATAAACACAGGTCGCTACAAGGCTGGAGCTAAGCCTGAAAGCTCGAATATATATTCGTGGGTAATGAACAACTATTGGGTTACAAATTTCAACTCTGAGCAACGAGGCGAATTCCACTGGAATTACTACATAACCTCGATGAAAGACAAATCAAACAGTGCGGCAACTAAATTCGGTTGGAGCGAGCGCATCCCAATGCCAACTCGCATATTGCCAGCAGATGAAAAAGCAAACGAACTATCAATCCCCCAACACGGTATGTTTGATATCACTGGAGGCGATATTCTTTTGGTAAGCGCAATGCCTGCTGAGGATGAGCAAATAATGCTTCAATTGCGTGAAATTGGTGGCAAAGACAGCAATATAACCATAAATGGATATGATATAGTGGAGTGCGACTTGCTGGGTCGACCAATCGAGAATGGTTCACTTGAGATTGCAGCTTGGGGCGTTAAATTTGTCAAAATTCGCAAACACTAGAATCTAAAAATCCACGTCTTTTCTATAAGTTAATTTAGCTTTGGGATCATTCTGCTGCAATAGCATATTATGCGTGCAATCAGTTTAATCCCAAAGCTTGATTAAGAAGCCACGAAGACCAAATAAACACATTGAATTAGTGAATTAATATGTAAATTCATATTGAAACAAACTATACGCTAGTTATTATGGATATAAAAGTAGACCAAGGCAACTCATTGCCTTTATATGTACAAATCGAAGAACAATTGCGCTCGTTGATTCAAAAAACAGAATATCAAGAGGGCAAAAAGTTGCCAGGGGAAATGGAACTTGCCCAAAAACTTGGTGTAGCACGCAGCACTATCCGCCAAGCGATTAACGCTCTAGTGGTCGATGGTTTGGTGACAAGGCGAAAATCAGCGGGAACATTTGTGTGTCGCAAACCCATCGCCTCCAAGGCTCGCAATTGGCGCAGCTTCTCTCAAGAGATGTCCCAACTGGGTGTGAAAGTTCGCAACTACGAACTGCATGTCTCGTGGTGTAGAGCAAACGCCGAGTTGGCAGCTTTTTTCGGAGTGGGTATTGGAAGTAAATTACTAAAGTTGGAGCGAGTGCGAGGGAGTGAACAACGTGCTTTCGTTCATTTCATTTCCTACTTCAATCCAAGCATAGGACTCACCCCAGAGGAGGATTTCACAAAAGCACTGTACGAACTGCTCGAAACAAAGTTTGGCCGCATTGCTAAAACTTCGATCGAAGAGCTCAGTGCAATATGTGCCGACGAACAACTTGCCCAAAGACTCGAGATCCAAATGGGCAACCCAATCCTTCAACGTAAACGACTAGTCTACGACAGCGAAAATCAGCCCCTAGAATGGAATATTGGATTTTATCGTGCGGACAGTTTTGTCTACACCGTAGAATCACATCGCAACTAACTCAAACAATTCACCCTAAAAAACACCCTTAACCTTAACTACCTTATGTACAATTACGACAACCGAATAGTGATGACCCTCGATGCAGGGGGTACAAATTTTGTTTTTTCAGCAATTCAATCAAACAAACAGATCATCGATCCCCTACGTCTTCCGGCCAACGCGCATGACCTTGAACTTTGCCTGGGAGCACTCATCGAAGGCTTCAGTAAGATCAAGCAACAGCTACCTGAGGAACCTGTTGCAATTAGTTTTGCATTCCCCGGGCCAGCCGACTACCCTGCCGGAATCATTGGAGATCTTCCAAATTTCCCTTCATTTCGTGGAGGAATAGCACTTGGACCTATGCTCGAGAGCAAATTTGGCGTGCCTGTTTACATCAACAACGATGGTGATTTGTTTGCCTATGGCGAGGCAGTGGCAGGAGTACTACCTGAGATTAACGCCCGCTTGGAGGCTGCAGGGTCGAACAAACGTTTTAAGAACCTTCTTGGCGTCACCCTTGGTACCGGTTTTGGAGCTGGTGTGGTGGTAAACAAACAACTACTCGTTGGTGACAATTCGGACGGGGGAAATGTATGGAATAATAGAAACCCCAAATACCCTGACATGATTATTGAGGAGAGTGTGAGTATTCGCGCAGTACAGAGAGTCTACAGAGAGCTTAGCGGTGAGGATAAAACACTATCGCCCAAAGATATATTCGACATTGCTCAGGGCACAAGTGATGGCAATCAAAGTGCTGCTCAAAGAGCATTTGCCGAACTAGGCGAAATGGCTGCAGAGGCTATTGCCCACGCTACAAATCTTATTGATGGGTTGGTGGTCATCGGCGGTGGATTGGCTGGCGCACATAAGTATATACTTCCTTCGATGATAGAACGTATGAACTCCAAATTGAACACGTTTGCGGGCGACGCACTTCCTCGAATGTCTATTGAGACAGTTAATCTCGAAGATAATTTTCAGGCACTCATTGGAGGTAAGAATCTTAAAATTAAGGTGCCAATGACCGATAAGACCATAGACTACAAACCTCGTAAAATCACAGGTGTAGCAATCTCACAACTTGGCGCTAGTGAAGCCATAGCACTTGGTGCATACGCGTTTGCGCTCTCTCAAATAGACAACGAATAAACTGCAAGAAGAAAGATTATGAAAAAATTACTTCCCGTCCTATTTGGCTTCTTTGTTATGGGATTTTGTGATGTTGTTGGCATCGCCACGAGTTATGTTCAAGCAGATTTTGATCTGAGCGAAACTCTAGCAGGCTTTATTCCTTCGGCAGTATTTATTTGGTTTCTATTATTGAGCATACCCACCGCCCTTTTGATGAACCGTATTGGCCGCAAAAGTACAGTACAACTGAGCAACCTTGTAACCTTCGTGGGCATGGCAATACCTTTTTTTAACTATTCGTTCCCAAGCACCATGATTGCTTTTGCGATGCTTGGCATTGGAAACACTATGCTTCAGGTATCACTAAACCCTCTATTAACCAATGTCGTAAAAGGCGACTCTCTAACCAGTTCGCTTACAGCTGGTCAAGTCGTAAAAGCAGTATCATCGTTTGCCGGACCATTCATCGCTCTATTTGCTTCCAGAACACTAGGTAATTGGCAGTTTCTATTCCCTATCTACGCTGGAATAACTCTACTTGCATCACTGTGGTTGATGATAACTAAAATTGAAGAGCAGAAAATGGAACGAAGCTCATCTATTAGAGCAACATTCTCACTTCTTAGTGATCGCAAGATACGACTTTGTTTTATTGGTATCATCGCAATAGTTGGTCTTGACGTAGGAATGAACACCGTTACTCCAAAGCTCTTAATGGAAAGAGCTAGTATGAATGTAGCTGAAGCTTCATTGGGTTCGAGCGTATATTTCCTATGTCGCACTATAGGAGCTTTTATTGGCGCTCTAGTACTGATTAGAATTGCAGATCGACCCTACCTGCGTTGGAATATGATAGGGGCTGCCCTTGCACTCTGTGGTTTGCTCTTTATCAACGATCAAATCACCACACTAGTGTTGATAGGTGCAGTTGGTTTTTTGGCATCGAGTGTATTCTCTGTGATATTCTCTCTAGCAATGAAAGCTCGCCCTGATAAAGCAAACGAAATATCAGGATTGATGATCACTGGAGTTTGTGGCGGCGCAATTATCCCTCCACTAATGGGTATATCTAGCGATTATTTAGGCTCACAAAATGGCTCCTTGATAATAATAATGGTTTGCGTTGCGTATCTATTAGCATGTGCATACATGATAAAAGAAAAGATTAATCCAAACAAGTAAATATCGTGGAGTAACCTCTATGAATATTGAAACAAAAGCAGGCTGCATCCACTTGGCGCAGCCTGCTTTTGTTTTGCTTGCACATTGCGTATTTGAAGATTAATATATGTCATTCTATTTTGCTTTGGTTTACTTTCAGGTATTATTCATCTTACATTCATAATTTTTATCGACCTTTTTTGTGTTTCGAAGTTTGTCTAACTACACCACGCCCACTCTATATACTACCAATTTCAGCACGCGAACATGCCAATATTAAGTCGAGGGTCTGATTACACATAATACCTGGGGTTACATTCTCAGCGCCCCACATGCCTTTATTGAGAAAAATGGCGAAAACACGCATCTTGCAAGATGCCGATAAGGCCTTGTTTGGGCTCTTGAATAGATTGTGTAATATGCATTTTATCATTACATTTGTATTCGATGAAATATTAATAGAAAAAACGATAAAGATGAAAATAGATCACATAGCACTTTGGTGTGAGGACTTGGAGCGTATGCGCTCGTTTTACTGCACTTATTTTAGTGCCACCAGTAATGAATTGTACCACAACCCCGTGAAGCAGTTTTGCTCTTATTTCCTAACGTTTGAGGGCAGCGATTGTCGTATTGAATTGATGACTCGCCCAGATATTGCACCCAATACAACCCCGCAACGCTACAGTGTGATGGGCGTAGCGCATTTCGATATTGAGATAGGCACAGAAGCCGAGGTTTTGGCACTCACCGAGCGTCTACGCGCCGATGGTTACACAATTGCAAGCGAACCTCGCCACACAGGCGATGGCTATTTTGAGAGTGCGGTTCTCGATCCAGAGGGTAATTATATTGAACTTTCTGCACAGAAGTAACGCGTCGAAAAAATCGTCTTAGAATGTAGCTAAATAGAAATGCGAGAGGAGCTCGGGCGTGAGCTGCGTGGGTGAAAATTCTACAGTTTTGCCTTTGGTGTAATAAAAAAAAGTTATATCTTTACATCGAACAAAAAACTTAACAGTTTATGAAACACACACTCATCATCACATTTTTCAGCCTGCTGATCTCGTCATGTACTCAGACTTACCACCTTCCCCCGCCCACGACCTACAACTATGTGGATATTGATTCTCATCGAGTTTTCTATCGTGAGGCTGGTGACACCACCAATCCAACAATAGTCCTTTTGCACGGCTATCCATCTTCGTCGCACAGCTACCGCAATCTAATTCCGATGCTTGCTACCCACTATCACGTAATAGCGCCTGATAACTTAGGATCGGGCTATAGCAGCCGCCCTGATGTTGATAGTATTGAGTATAGCTTCGAGCTGCTGGCCGAGATAAATAACAAGTTTTTAGAGACAAAAGGGATTGAAAATTACGTAATGTACATGCAAGATTTTGGTGCGCCTGTGGGGTATCGAATGATGGTGAAAGACCCCAGGAGAGTCGACGCCCTAATAGTGCAAAATGCAAATACCTACCTTGATGGGCTCACCCCTGCCAGACAAGATTTTTTTCGCTCTGCACAGCTAGATACCAGCGCTCAGAAGCAGGCTCAACTGTACGACCTCACTGGTGAAGAGGCAATCATCAACAAACAGTATCTATTTGACATCCCCAAAGACAGTCTTTATATTCAGTCGCCTGATGCGTGGGTGCACGATCTACATTTCTTGCAATCGCACAATGATCGCCTCATTCAGGTTAGATTGTTCCAAGACTACAATAACAACCTGCTGAGTTATAAGGCTTGGCAAGAGATGTTACGAGAGGTTCAACCCCCGACACTGATAGTGTGGGGAGCTAAAGATTTGAAATTCAATAAAAATGGTGCAATAGCCTACCTTCGTGACCTTCCAAATGCGGAACTACACCTGATTGACGCTGGTCACTTTGCAGTTGAGGAAAAACCCACTGAAATTGCACGCCACATTCTCAATTTTTTGGATGAAACTTTGTAGTAGAGGTAGATATTACTATGAATTTTAAACACAAACACTTTTAAATACAATGAATTACACAATAGAACACAACACGAGTGAAGCAAAATTCTTTACTATTGTAGAGGGTCTAATAGCTTATGTAGCGTATCAAATCACCGAGGGCAGGCTTGTAGTTTATAGTACCTACGTGCCTGAGAGCCTCGAAGGGAGAGGTATTGCGGCAGCGCTCACCAAAGAGTGCTATGCTTTTGCTCAAGAACAGGGGCTAATACCTGATGCTACATGCTCCTATGCGGTGGTGTGGCTCAAAAGACACAGAAAGTAGCACCTACGCATGGCGCATAGACGTAGATTTACCAGTAAAATTCAAGGTTTTAACTACACGAATCTTTGACTCAAAAAAAGTGCTCATCACTATTGATAAAGCACTTTTTTGAGTCTACTCTTAATCTAAAGATACAATTTATTCGTTTGACATTTTGACAAATTTATTGATTCTTTGCGAAACTCCTTAAGAAGCATCTTTAGCTCGAGGGTCGCCTTTCGAGCTCTGATTGCAGCCGACTGGTTTGACTTGTTGATTTGCAACTTGCTATCTTGTTCTATCGAAGTATAGACAGCATCCATTTTTTGTTTAATTTGTATTAGTTTTTCCATCTTTTATAGTTTTAATTTTTGTCAAAACAGTGTTATCGTAAGTTTTATTGCCTAGCGCTAATT
>CAYJLL010000053.1:0-10775 GCA_964370955.1 uncultured Rikenellaceae bacterium
AAGCTGCTCCTGAAATAAAAGCTTAACAAAAAAATGAAAACCCTTTGCTTGTGCCTCTGACACCATCCCCAAAGTCCAATAAAAAGTGGCTTTGAGAATTAATATTGGATTTCTTATTTAACTTCGCTATATTTGCGAAAACCCTATATTTTAACAAACCTCAAAACCTCTAAAGAAGATGAAAATTAAAAAATCAGGTGCAACCCTCAGCAAAATTGTTCAAATTGGCGAAAAACTAAAATCTCTTACAGCGCAAAACGGACACGAATACCTTCCCCTTAACCGCGGTGTTAATTCGGTTGTGGGCATAGACCTCACCGAGGTGGTCGAGACTATAGATTTTAATTCCACAGACATTCAGGTCTACCCTCCCGGGGCTGGTTTTCATGCCCTGAGAGAGGCTATCAATCAAGAATATTTCCTTGGACAAAGTTCACCTGAGAATATCTTGATCACCGCAGGAGGTATGAATGCGTTGGATCTTATCATACAGACTGTGGATATTGGCAAGCTGTTTTTACCTATTTATTACTGGGGCTGCTATTTCCATATGCTCACAGTTCGAGGCGTGGGAAATGCTGAATATTCTTGCCAAAGCGAACTGTACGATAGAATAGACGAGCTCAAGGGTAATGCGGTGCTTATCTGCGATCCGGGCAACCCGCTGGGCGAGAAATATGACGACACCCAGCAATACGAACTAATCAAGACCCTCAACGATGCAGGGGTGATAGTTTTCTTCGATTCGCCCTACCGCCGTATTTTCTTTGGCAGCGATGACGACTACTACTCACGCCTGAGAGAGCTAGAGAATGTGGTTATCACCGAGAGTTTCAGCAAATCGGTGGGACTTAGCGGTCAGCGTCTAGGTTTTATCCATTCGACCAATAGCGAGCTAAATCTTGAGCTAGCCATCAGGCTTATGTACTGTACCAATGGTATCAACGCCTTTGCCCAACAGCTCGTACTGAAGCTTTTGACTACACCCCAAGGCAAAAAGGCTTGCACGGATTTCAAGACAACCACCGCAGAGCACATACAGCTAAACATTGAGTACCTAAAAGAGCGTGGCCTGCTCGCTGAGCAGTATTATAGTGGTCCAACACCTAAGGGTATCTTTGTAGTGGTGAATAAAACCGAAGAGGAACTTCTTGAGAAATATATAGGCAGCGTATCGTTGGCGTTCTTCACCAAAAGCCAAAAAGAGACAGCAAGCAAATATGCAAGAATTTGCGTATCGGTTCCACACGAGAAATTCAAGTCCTACTTCGATACTCTCTAAAATCTATAAAAATACACAAAACCGTGGTGGTGATAAAAATCCCTGCCATGGCTTTGTGTGTGCTTGCGTGATGTTAAAAATTGTTTTTCTTCATCAAAATCACTACGATTTTCTAACCCGAAAATATATCTTTAAATATCAAAATAACTGCGCTCTGATAGACCTAGAGCGCCAATATTCGATTTTTCGCTACGGTTGATATCGTAGAATCTCCGAAAAAATAATTTGTTTTCTTTTCAGCCTTTTTTATTTTTGTAAAAGCAACATGAGAATAAGGAAACAAATGAATCTTAATTATATTATTAACCTGCTTAGCTTAGCTTTCATTGTCATTATGATTGCTTAACGGGTTGTATTATTAATTAAAGATAGTAAGAGCGCCCTTAGAAATTCTAAAAGGCGCTCTTTTTTTCACAGAATTAACGAAATTTATCGACATATGAACAACAAACTAAGGAGCGACGAGGTCACCCAAGGACCACGCATGGTGGGAGCCAGATCTTTGCTGCGAGCCAGCGGCATGAAAGGCGAACATTTTGGCAAGCCCATAATCGGCATTGTGAACTCTTTCACTCAATTTGTCCCAGGCCACACCCACCTCCACAGCGTGGGACAGATGGTCAAGGGGATAATTGAAGAGGCTGGATATTACGCCGCAGAGTTTAACACCATCGCCATTGACGATGGAATTGCTATGGGTCACAGTGGAATGCTCTACTCGCTACCCTCGCGTGAGATCATCGCCGATAGTGTTGAGTATATGGCAAATGCACACAAGGTGGACGGATTGATCTGCATCAGCAACTGCGATAAAATCACCCCTGGGATGCTTATGGCAGCAATGCGCCTAAACATCCCAACGGTTATGGTATCGGGTGGCCCTATGGAGGCTGGCACCAGTGCTAGCGGAAAAAGCATTAACCTTGTGGACGCTATGGTCACGGGAGCGAAAGAAAACGCAAGCGAGCAGGAGATTCAGGAGATTGAAACACGAGCGTGTCCCACTTGCGGTTCGTGTTCGGGAATGTTTACCGCCAATTCGATGAATTGCCTTGTGGAGGCTCTAGGGATGGCACTCCCCTCAAACGGAACAATAGTGGCAACCCACAAAGAGCGCACGAGCTTAATCAAGAAAGCCGCTAAAAAAGTTGTTGAGCTATGCGAGCAATATTACTTTGAGGGGAACGAGTCTGTTCTGCCACGAGCCATTGCCACAAGAGGCAGCTTTCTGAACGCTATGACCCTTGACATTGCTATGGGCGGCTCGACTAACACCGTGCTACACCTGCTAGCGATAGCAGCCGAGGCAGAGGTGGAGTTTAACATGCAGGACATTGACAAACTATCTTTGAAAGTTCCTGTATTGTGTAAGGTCGCTCCCAACGGTTCCTACCACATTCAGGACGTACACCGTGCGGGCGGAATCATGGCAATACTCAAACAACTCAAAGCGTGTTCGCTGATCAATGGCGACCAGAACACTGTTAGCGGCAGGTCGCTCGGCGAACTCATCGAGGAACAAACAGATTACTCAAACAGTCAAATCCAAGATTTATACCTCTCGGCTCCCTCGGGAGTTGTCAGTTGTGAGATGGGTTTTTCGGATGCTAAGTACGACACTATGGACCTTCAAAGAGATAGTGGCTGCATAAGAGACCTAGAGAACGCCTACTCCAAAGATGGAGGACTGGCGGTTTTGTTTGGGAATCTAGCCGAAAATGGATGTATAGTAAAAACGGCGGGAGTTGATCCTAGTTGTTTGAGCTTCACGGGCAAAGCAGTGGTATTCGAATCACAGGAGGACGCCATGAAAGGCATACTATCCAATAGAGTCGAAAAGGGTGATGTGGTGATAATCAGATATGAAGGTCCCAAGGGAGGCCCGGGGATGCAGGAAATGCTCTACCCGACTTCGTATTTGAAAACCAAAGAGCTTGACAAACACTGCGCACTACTCACCGACGGGCGTTTCTCGGGGGGCACATCGGGGCTTTCCATTGGCCACGTATCGCCCGAGGCAGCAGCAGGGGGGTTGATCGCACTGGTTGAGGATGGAGACATTATCTCGATAGACATCCCCAAGCGAACTATCAACCTAGAGATCGACGACCAAGAAATCATTGAAAGAAAAGCAAAAATAACAGAATATAAACCCAAAAACAGAGATCGAGTCATCTCTAAATCCCTGAAAGCCTATGCACATTTTGTGTCCTCGGCCGACAAAGGTGCAATTAGAATACTTTAACGCATTTGAAGGATATGAATAACAGATTTAACGGAGCACGAGCCATAGTAAAATCACTTCTAGGTGAAGGAGTAAGCGACATATTCGGTTACCCCGGTGGAGCAATCATGCCATTGTATGATGTGCTCTATGACCACTCGCAAGACTTAACCCACTACTTGATGCGCCACGAACAAGGGGCTGTCCATGCAGCTCAAGGCTACTCACGCGCCACAGGCAAAGTGGGGGTGGTCATCGTAACCTCAGGCCCAGGGGCAACAAATACTGTCACGGGTATAGCAGACGCATTTATGGATTCGACCCCTTTGGTTGTCATCAGCGGACAAGTTGGCTCGGCATCTCTAGGGACTGACGCCTTCCAAGAGACACATTTCACCCGAATTACCAGCCCTATCACCAAGTGGAACACTCTGGTCAAAAAAGCATCAGAGATTCCAGCTGCGATTGCAAAAGGCTTTTACATTGCAACCAGCGGCAGACCAGGCCCTGTGGTTATAGACATCACCAAGAGCGCCCAAATGGAGCTCATGGAAGAGTTTAGCTATCAAAAAATGGACGACATGCGCAGCTATAAGAAAAAACCCGAACTCAACGAGGGCGATCTTTCTGCGGCTCTCGATCTAATAAATTCAGCACAAAGACCTCTGGTTATTATTGGCCAAGGGATACAGCTCAGTGGAGCAGAAGAAGAGCTGAAGGAGTTTTTGAGCAAAACAAACTTCCCTGTGTGTTCAAGTCTGTTGGGGCTCTCAACACTTGAGAGCGATCATGAAAATTTTGTTGGCATGATAGGGATGCATGGTAGTTATGCTCCCAACATAAATCTCAACAAGAGCGATTTGGTGTTAGGGATAGGGGTTCGTTTCGATGATAGGCTAACTAGCAAGGTCAGCGAGTTTGCACCCAACGCTAAGATCATCCATGTTGATATTGACGCCTCGGAGATAGAGAAAATCATCAAGAATGAAGTGTCGATAATTGCAGATGCAAAGGACTTTTTGACCCAAGCAAACCTTGGGATTACTGCCAAGGCGAGCGAGGAGTGGATAAATGAATTCCGCGCTGCCAAAGAAATTGAAACCCAAGATCTAATCAACAAAGAACTAAACCCCAGCGAGGGCGAATTGCGTATGGCCGAAGTGGTACACGCTGTAACAAAGGCCTACGACTCTCAGGCGCTGATTGTCACCGACGTTGGGCAGCAGCAAATGTTCGCCGCGCGTTATGCCACCACCTCCCGCAGTCGGAGTTTCATCAGCTCGGGCGGACTAGGCACCATGGGCTTTGGACTTCCAGCCTCGATAGGTGCTAAGATTGCACAGCCAAACAGAGACATCTGCCTTTTTGCAGGCGATGGCGGCATACAGATGAATATTCAGGAATTTGCAACCATAATGCAGTATGGCATTGATGTGAAGGTTGTCATTCTCAACAACTCCTATTTGGGATTGGTTAGACAGTGGCAAGAGATGTTCTTCGACAAGAGGTATTCCTTCACCCAGATACAAAGCCCCGACTTTTCGCTCATAGCCCAAGCCTACAACATAGCCTACTCTTGCGCAAAAGACAGAGGCGAACTCCAAGAGCAGATCAACGCTATGATCAACCACAAGGGCTCATACATTCTTGAGGCTAAGGTCTTTAACGAGGATTGCGTGTACCCTATGGTCCCTGTGGGGTCGGCGCTCAACGAAGTATTACTAAAACCCAAACAACAATGAAAGACTACACTATAACGGTTCTAAGCGAGAATCACGCCTCTGTCCTTGAGAGGCTAACCACAACGCTCAACTATCGACATGTGAGGATTAATTCTCTAAAGAAAGAACAAAATCAAGAGCAGGATCTTAGTTGTTACACTCTGAGTGTTTCGACCGAGAACGAAAATATGACCAATGTGCTTCGACAAATTGAGAAGAACGTACATATCCTGAAGGCTAGCATAAAAGAATAAACTTAAAAATAAACACATAAAACTTTTAAAAGAAAATGGCAGAACTAAATTTTGGCGGTACTATCGAGACCGTACTAACTAGAGACGAATATCCTCTAGCAAAAGCACTAGAGACACTAAAAAACGAGACCATCGCAGTATTGGGCTATGGAGTTCAGGGGCCTGGACAAGCGTTGAACATGCGCGATAATGGCTTCAATGTGATTGTGGGTCAGCGTGAGGGCGGAAGCTCGTGGCAAAAAGCTATTGAGGATGGATGGGTAGAGGGCGAGACTCTATTTCCTATCGAGGAGGCAGCCCAACGAGGAACTATCATCTGTAATCTACTCTCGGACGCAGGTCAGATTGCGGCTTGGGAGGGTATAAAAAAACACCTAACCCCTGGTAAGGCGCTTTATTTCTCTCACGGATTTGGGATCACCTACTCCGATAGAACAGGCATAGTCCCTCCTAAGGACATAGACGTTATTTTGGTTGCCCCTAAGGGTTCGGGAACTTCACTGCGTCGACTATTCCTTGCAAACACGGGTCTAAATTCAAGCTACGCCATCTATCAGGATGCGACTGGAAACGCTAGCGAGCGTGTGAAGGCTATGGGTATAGGCGTTGGTTCGGGCTATATGTTCGAGACAACATTCCGCAATGAGGTTTACTCTGACCTCACTGGCGAGAGGGGTTCACTAATGGGGGCTATCCAAGGTCTGTTTGCAGCGCAATATGAGACTCTTCGCGAGAATGGTCACTCACCATCGGAGGCTTTCAACGAAACTGTCGAAGAGCTAACACAAAGCCTTATGCCTTTAGTTGCAGAGAATGGAATGGACTGGATGTATGCAAACTGTTCGACCACCGCACAGCGAGGTGCGCTTGATTGGTGGACTAAGTTCCGTGACGCAACAAAGCCTGTATTCGAAGAACTCTACTCAGAGGTGACCTCTGGTCGTGAGGCTCAACGCTCTATCGACTCGAACAGCACCCCCGACTATCGTGAGAAGCTAGAGGTGGAGCTAAACGAATTGAAAAACTCAGAAATGTGGACAACGGGCGAGGTTGTTAGAAAGCTCAGACCTAACAAATAGTGTCAATGAATTATCGCCCAACACTCTCTGATATCCACAGTGCACGACACACCCTAAGCGGGTGTGTCGACAGCACTCCTCTAATGCCCAATCAACACCTCAGCGAGCGCTACAATGCCAATATTATGCTCAAACGAGAGGATCTACAGCTTGTTCGGTCCTACAAAATACGTGGAGCCTACAACAAGATAGCCTCATTGAGCGAGGGCGAGCGAGAGCAGGGTGTTACTTGTGCTAGCGCAGGAAACCACGCCCAAGGTGTGGCTTTCTCGTGTAGTCAGTTGCAGATCAAGGGGAAGATTTATATGCCCGTCACAACTCCAAAACAGAAGATAAACCAAGTGAGGTTCTTCGGAGGGCAGTATGTCGAGATCATACTCACTGGCGACACCTTCGATGAGTGTGCACAAGCGGCAATGGATAGTTGCAGGGAGGATCATTCCCATTTCATACACCCTTTTGATGACCCTCAAGTCATCGCAGGTCAAGCGACCGTGGGGATGGAGATTCTCGAGGACACTAGCCAAGAGATAGACTATCTGTTTGTGCCCATAGGGGGCGGTGGATTGATCTCGGGCGTGGGTAGTTACTTTAAGGAGCTCTCACCCTCAACCACAATAGTGGGAGTCGAGCCTCTGGGAGCGCCTTCAATGGCGCTTTCTGTCGAAAAGGGCGAGGTCACTGCCCTGAAAGAGATAGACAAGTTTGTCGATGGGGCAGCCGTTAGCAAGGTGGGTGATTTAACCTTCGAAATAGCTCGCTCTGTGACAGATAGGTTCGCTAGTGTGGAGGAAGGTAAAATCTGCACCACCATACTGGAGATGTACAATTTGAGCGCCATTGTTGTCGAACCAGCAGGCGCACTTAGTATTGCAGTTCTGGATCAGTATGCCCAAGAGATTAAGGGCAAGAATGTTGTGTGTATTGTCAGTGGTGGCAACAACGACATCTCTCGAAACGAAGACATCAAAGAGCGTTCGTTGCTCTACGAGGGCTTGAAACATTATTTCATTGTGGATTTTCCTCAACGTGCTGGCGCTCTGCGAAATTTCGTGACACAGGTGCTTGGCGATGGTGACGATATAACGTATTTCGAATACAAAAAGAAGACTCACCGCGAGGCAGGCCCTGCGGTTATTGGTATCGAGATTTCGAACAAGGAGGATTTCACGCCCCTGCTCGAACGCATGGAGAAAGCAAACCTAAAGTATATCTATCTAAACGACAAAAAGGAACTCTTTGAGTTTATCATCTAATCGCTCCTTATATTCAATCCTAAAAAAGGCTTTTTATTCTAGTTATTTTAAGAATAAAAAGCCTTTTTTTTGTGGGTGCGGCTCTCATCTTTGAGCCTCACCTATATTTAATTCCTTCCGTGGGTTATTCTACAATAATCTCGTCTACGAACAACCAAGCGTCATCCCGGGAATGCCACTTTGGCATCCCCTCGGCACGCTCTGCCACCACTTTGATGTAGCGTCCTGTGGCGGAGATGCCGCCCGTTGTGATAAGCATTTTATGGGATGGCTCGTCTTTCGCCTCGCCCAGCTCTTTACGCTCGATGAGTTTGAAATCTCGCCCATCCTCGCTAACGAAGAACTCCACGGCCGTTGGGGGAACTATCCAATCGTAAGAGGAATGCAGAGTGCTCAAAGATATTTTGTTGATCTGTTGCACCTCACCCATATCAACCACAGTCTCCATATCACCATCTATGTAACCCTGCCAATGAGGGTTGCGGAAGTCGCTGGTAGCCATAATACCGTCGGTGAGTGCTTTTGCACCTCCTCCGCTGTATTTTGTGAAGGGTTGCAGTAGGGCTACCTCGCGGTTGATTGCTTTGTGTGAGGCAACGAAATACTCTGCCTCACCTAGAGTTTCACCATCTTTGATCTGCGCCGCACGCACTGTCACTATCCCTCTTAGGAGCATAGGTTCGCTATAGAGAGCAGAACTGGCGGTGGGCTCGCTGCCATCTAGGGTGTAGTGGATTTTTGCGCCCTCGATGTTATTGGTGATGCTAACTTCAAACTGGTCGGTGCCTTCTATTTTCTTAGACAGAATATTCATATTAGACACAACCTCGCACATATCTATCCACACATCGCCCTTAGAAAGCAAGCGGAAATCGGGGGTCACTCCTCGTATGTAGGCTGGTGCCTTGGCATAGTGAGAGCTAATTGTGAACTGCTGCCATTGGTCGGTGAGGGTGAACACCTCGGTTTTCATCTTACAGAAATTCACTTGGAGCTTCACTCCTTTTGGATTGAGCGCAAGGGTGCGAGCATCGGTGCGAGCCCAGAAGCTCATAGTGTAATCCTTGCCTTCTTGTAGTTGCAGGAACATCAGGCTCGAACTGCGACCGCCATCCGCATCAGGCGAAGAAAGGCGCAGAGAGTTTTCACCATCATAGGCAAAGCGAGAGTCAAGAGCGATTATCGCCCCACGCTCACCATTGCGAGCCGAGTAGCTTGCCGCAGGCAAATGAGCTGCAACCGAATAACCCCACTCGAAACTAGGGTCGTTCACCATATTATCTGCCTTGTTCAGGTCTCGTGCACCGAGATAGGCACGCAGTTGGCGAGGGTTATTGAATTGGCGGTAGATTTTCACTTGATAGGGAGCGAGGTAGTCTTCCACCACACCATTTAGGCTTTCAAGGTGAAGGTTCTCGAAGTATTCGTAGACCTCGCCATCTGCATTGTCAAAAGCAATGCGGACGGGGGCATTCTCACGCAAGGTATTAATCGCAATAACATACATCTCGCCCCCTAGCGTATAGCCCACAGATCGAACTCCTGCGCTTGTGCTATGTACACGTGGGGTGTATCTCTCGCCCTTTGAGAACACGGGAGTTAGGTGTTGAATCTCGCGAGCGGATTTGGTGTAGCTATTCCACATCGCAGGATCTTTAGGGAAAGAGCTAAGACCGTGGCGGATGAAAGCCTGAAAACCTCTCGCACCATAGGCCGCTGCCGACCAATTCATCATACGTATCTCGGTGGGAGTAGGTTCTCTGAGCCACCACTCGTTGCCCCCGAAAGTTTGGGGAACATACCAAATGGCTTTTTCGTACTGCAATTCACGGTGCAGACCATCCACAGCGTCGATAACCTCCACAGGGGAACCGTTGGGGATGGGGTAAGGGTCGCACATCATAATATCGCAAGAGTTTGCATAGCGGCGACCTGGTGCAGCATTGAGAATCACAATAGAAACAGGGTGATAGGGGTCAATGGCTTTGATGCGAGCATAAATAGCCTCTAGGGTTTCCTCTGAGATGCCCTGACCATCGGGCTCATCGGCAATATACCACCCCAGTAGGGCAGGATGGTCTTTGATGGCGCGGATTTCCGCCTCCAGCAGTGCGTAGCGTTCCTGATCATTTTTATATGAGGCACGGCTGCCACCGCCGCCACCAGCGATATTCAACATATTGTAGTTTACTTTTATGCCCAACTCCGCACAGCGATCCAAATAGGCTAGGCGATCTTTGAGGGTCTTGCCCTCGATGTGTTGGTAGGGCGAAAAAAGATTCATACCCTGAGCTAGCTCCTCCTCGAGCAACCCCTCTTGTATGGGTGAATAAGCATAATAGCCGCAAGGTATCAGGTCTTTGCCGTCCGCTTGGATCACACCCGTGAGGTGGTCAATGCGAATGGCGTTTGCCTTGGGCTCTAGCTTGTCGATGTGCAGGGTGTCACGGCGATCGGAGCTTACGACCACAAGCTGGTTTGTCTGCTGGGTCATAGCCGAAGATTGCACGCTGATTAGCCCCATACCTCGCTCTGTGGTATAGTCAAAGGGGGTTTTGTTGCCATTGACATAGAGTTCATTGGCTTTAAGACTAGGTGAAATCAGAATTTGTGCCTGAGCATCGCTGGTGATGTAGTCAAAACGAGGTGTAACTTTTTCTTGTGCGCTAGAGAGGGTGCTCGCTAGTGCAATAAGAAACATAAAATGTTTTTTCATAAAGGGTTTTGGGTGATATTAATAGTTTAAGGATAGTAATTTTAGCTTGGGCATCCTGCGGCGGCGTTTTGCTATTGGGTCGTCTCACGGTGGGAAAAACGTGGAGCGTGCAAAATAATCGCCGTATAAGGAAAATTTACTATTACAAAGATATAGAAAGATTTTCAAATATTATCATCAAGCCTCAGGCAGAGGTTATGAAAGCTCAAAAAAACATCCTATCTTCGCAATAGAATTAAAACC
>CAYJLL010000054.1:0-10630 GCA_964370955.1 uncultured Rikenellaceae bacterium
CTCCATAAAGAAGCCCAGCTTAGTTATATCCGAAAGATTGCGCGAGAGCAGTGCCGCCATAAACTCATGAGGATAGTTAGCCTTCATGTAGGCAGTCTGATAGGATATATAGGCGTAACAGGTTGAATGCGACTTATTGAAGGCATATTCAGCAAAGGCCTCCCAGTCAGTCCACACCTTCTCGCAAATCTCTATGGGGTGCCCCTTAGCAACCGCCCCTTCAAGAAACTTTGGTTTCATTTTATCTAGCACCTGACGTTGCTTCTTACCCATCGCCTTACGCAGGGTATCGGCTTGCCCCTTAGTAAATCCAGCGAGTTTTTGCGAGAGCAACATCACCTGCTCTTGATAGACTGTCACCCCATAGGTATCTTCCAGATACTCCTGCATGTCGTCTAGGTCATAGAGAATGGCCTCACGTCCGTGTTTACGAGCAACGAAGTTTGGGATGTATTCCATTGGACCTGGGCGATAGAGTGCATTCATCGCAATGAGGTCTTCAAAGCGGTTAGGCACCAAAGCTCGCAGGTGTTTTTTCATCCCCGGAGACTCGAACTGGAACAGACCCGTTGTTTCGCCTTTAGCGTAGAGTTCGAATGTTTTTTTATCGTCAAGTGGAATATTATCAATATCCACATCTATCCCCTTGGAGAGTTTTACGTTCTCCACAGCATCCTTGATGATAGAAAGAGTCTTTAGCCCCAAGAAATCCATTTTCAACAGACCCACATCCTCAACCTTATTACCCTCATACTGCACCACAAATAGCTCGGCATCTTTTGCCGTAGAAAGAGGTATAAAATTCTCTAGGTCATCCGCTCCAATAATCACACCACAGGCATGCACACCCGTACTGCGCACATTACCCTCCAGCTTTTCGGCATATTTGAGAGTATCCATCACAAGGGGCGACCCTGAGGTTCGCTCTTGTTGGAGTTCAGGCACTTCTTTGTAGGCCTTATCGAGGGTTGTGCCTGGTTTATCGGGCACCATCTTCGCCAAACGCACACTCTCATTCAAGGGGAGCTTATGGATACGGGCAACGTCTTTGATTGACGATTTAGCCGCCATAGTTCCAAAGGTCACAATATGCGCCACTCGCCTACTACCATATTTTTTCACCACATACTGAAGCACTTTCTCACGTCCGTCCTCGTCGAAGTCAATATCCATATCTGGCATAGAAATACGTTCGGGGTTCAAGAAACGCTCAAAAAGCAGGTCATATTTCACAGGGTCGATATTGGTGATCTTCAGCGCATAGGCAACAGCCGAACCAGCTGCCGAACCACGGCCTGGCCCCACCGACACATCCATCTCACGAGCTGCACGTATAAAATCCCACACGATCAAAAAGTAGCCCGGAAAACCCATCCATTCGATGGTATTGAGCTCAAACTCCAATCGCTCCGCAACATCCGCAGGCACGGGGTCCCCCCAACGCTCCTTCGCCCCCTCCATTGTCAGGTGGACAAGGTATTGATGTTCGATAGCAGTAAAATACTCCTCTAGAGATGCAATTTGCTCGAGGCTAGTAGCTCCAGAGACCATTGCATGAAGCTCACGATCATGGTTTTCGTCTTTTTCTATCGCACGCAAAACCGAAGATTGCACTTTGGCAAAATCCAACTCAAAACCCTCGGGCAGAGCAAACCTAGGCATAAAAGGTCGGTTACTCAGAGAGTATTCCTCCACCTTATCCACAATCTCTTGGGTGGTGGCGATAGCCTCGGGGTTATTTGTAAACAAAGCGAGCATTTCCTCTTCGCTCTTGAGATATTCTTGCGTTGTGTAGCGCATTCGATTTGGGTCGTCCAAATCTCGCCCTGTCGAAAGGCAGATCAAACGGTCATGCGCCTGAGCATCTTCCGCTAGGATATAGTGCACATCGTTGGCGGCTATATACTTCACGCCATGTTCACGAGCCAACGAAAGCAAACCTTGGTTGACTTTCTGCTGGTTGTGATACACCCTCTCATCTGTATAGGCATTTCCCGAGGGGTGAGATTGTAGTTCCAAATAATAATCCTCACCAAAGAGATTCTTATACCACTGAACTGCCTCCCCTGCCTTGGCATAGTCTCCATGCATCAGGTGCTGAGGGATTTCCCCTCCCAAACAAGCCGACGTACAGATTAACCCTTCATGATATTTCTCTAACAGTTGTTTATCCACACGAGGATTATAATAAAATCCCTCTATCCACGCATAAGACACCAGTTTGATAAGATTTTTATAGCCCACAGGATTTTTTGCCAAAAGAATCAAGTGGTCTCCTCCCCTATCCTCAGAGTTTGTCTTGGAATGCCTAGAGTTTGCCGCCACATAAACCTCACAACCCAAAATAGGCTTAATGCCTGCCTTGGTGGTTTCTTCGTGAAATTCTTTAACCCCAAACATATTACCATGGTCGGTAATGGCCAAGGCGGTCTGCCCAATTTCTTTGGCGCGAGCCACAAGGCGTTTAATATTGGCTGCTCCATCTAGGACGGAATATTGGGTATGGACGTGAAGATGCGTAAACATTAGGCGTGTAGGGTTTTGCGGTTCTGGGGATAAAGCCTGAGCTTTGAATAATTAGCACAAAGGTACTAAATAAACAGATATTTTTCATACTTTTGTATAATTAACTATCATGAAGGTTATAAAAACCAACCCAGAGAAAATAAATCTTTGAGAATCCAAAACATGAACACTAAACAAAAACATCTAGTGGTGGTTCATGGCCCTACGGCTGTGGGAAAAACCGCCATCGCCATAGAGCTTGCAAAGGCGCTAAATTGCGAGATTCTCAGCTGTGATTCTCGTCAGTTTTATCGCCAGATGCACATAGGCACCGCTGTGCCTAGCCCCGAGGAGCTATCAGAGGTGAAACACCACTTTATCCAAGATCGTTCCATCGAGCAGCCTATATCATCGGGTAAATACGAGAATGAAGCCCTAGAGCTGCTGAATGATTTGTTTGAGCACTCACCCTATGCAGTGGTTGTTGGAGGGTCAGGGCTTTATGCCGCAGCCCTTACCGATGGGTTGGATGATTTACCACGAGATGAGAAGGTGCGAGAGACGCTAAAAACCCTAAGCATAGAGGAGCTGCAACAAAAACTCGAAGTTCTCGATCCCCACTATTACAATACTGTCGAATTGAACAATCGCCGCCGAGTTGAACGAGCGGTCGAAGTATCAACTATTTGTGGTGTACCCTACTCCACTTTGCGCACAGGCCGACCAAAAGAAAGACCTTTTACCATTATCGAGGTGGCGCTGGTTCGCCCCAGAGAGGAGCTATACCAAAGGATAGATCAACGTGTGGATATTATGCTCGAAGAGGGTTTGGAGGCCGAGGTTCGCTCGCTGGTTGAACATAGAGAACTATCGGCCTTACAAACAGTGGGCTACAGAGAGTTTTTCGATTATTTTGATGGCAAGACGGACCTTGACGAGGCGGTACGTTTGATTAAACGCAACTCTCGCCGTTATGCCAAACGCCAAATGACGTGGATACGCTCGCGAGCGAATGTAGAATATTTCGATGCCACAGAGGAGGATGTCGCGCAAAAAATAGCAGATCATGTTGCGCAGAGTATTTAGACTAGTGGGCGGTCAGGGGCGCACTATTCGCAGCACATCCAAACGCCTTTTGATACACACCAAAAGCTACCCCATAATCTTGAGTGAGGGTACTCGCAATAGCCTGAAATTGAACGACAACGTAGCCCATATCACCCTGAATCCATGCACAAGCGAAAACCTAAAAGCCTACTTGGGGAGTTGGTATCGCCGCAGGGCACGCAAAGAGTTTTTGGATTCGTTTAATAAATGGCTTGAAGATTTTGAGCGCTTGGAGTATAAGATTCCCAAAACACGCCTAAAGACCTACGCCAATATGAGTCGAGTGTGGGGACGCTGCTACTACCAAAAGGGTGTTATCACCCTCAACCTTCGATTATTGACCATGCCCAAAGAGTGCATAGACTACATTCTGCTGCACGAGATGGCTCACTTTATCGCCCACGACCACGGGCCGCTCTTCCTTTCTATACTAACTCGCATTGACCCTCATTGGCGTGAAAAAGAAGCTCTACTTCGCTCACTCGAACAGCGCAAAGATTTGATGGATTATCGTTTATAGGTACTAGGCGTTAGGCAACTACAGTTTACCCGTTTTGCGATACAAAGCAGTAGGGAGCATCTTCAAGAGCCAGCCTATTAGCCTCCAACGCTTGGTCACATACACCACTGAGCGTCGTTTGGATATAGCTCGCAGGGTTTGCTCGGCAGCCCTCTCTGGGGTAGCTATCCAAAAGTGCCCCTCGCCTTTCATCATCTGCGTATCGACCGACCCTGGACGAACATCAGTAATATGAATATTATTTTTTTGTACAAATGCACGCTGACGTAATGCCTCGAGGTAGTTAATCTGATAGGCTTTACTAGCCGAATAAGCAGGAGCAGCACAACTTCCTCGCAAACCCATAACCGAACTAATCGCAACGATATGCCCTCCCCCGCGAGTTGCAAAATAATTATACGCATAATCGAGCACAGCTGTAAAGCCCTCAACATTCAGCTCTATGGTCTTTTGCTCTAGGGCAAATTCCAAATCTTTATTCAACTCACCAACGCCCGAAGAGAGCACAAGCAAATCCATGCCCCCAAGCTCACTAATTAGTTCTTCTAATTTGGCTGGAATAGCATTTATCACGCTCAAATCCATCGTCTGCGAGATAATCGCTCCATTAGAGCTCTCAACTATCTCATCTAAAAGTTCCGCTCTACGTGCTGCTATACCAACACGATAGCCTGCATTTGAGAGCTTTAAAGCCAGCTGGCGGCCTATGCCTGAGCTCGCCCCGAGCACTATTGCTTTTTTCATATAATGGTTTTACTTATCATCTCCACGTAGGTGGATTTTAAGAGCGCCAACCGAGATATTCACTTCCCAAATGGTCAGCACCAACGACACAGCCAAAAGCAGCAGCGCACCGCCGAAAAACCAATAGGCAAGGGTGCTATGCTCAACATACACCAAGAACATAGCCACAACGCACATCAATAGCGAGAGGATACCAAAAATCTGCATCGCCTGCACCAGATGCAGGCGTTTGTAAAGATTCTTTATCTGAGCTTTTTCTTTGGCGCCATGGTTTTGATCGTGCTCCCCTTTGAGGTTACGCACCAAGGTTGCATAGGACAAAAAGCGATTAGTGTGAGCTAGTAGTATCAGCGAGATAGCCGAAAATAGCAGCGAGGGTGTGGTTAGATCTATCATAAATTTTCAATCTACAAATTCATTTAGTAACGCTCCTCAACCGCACTCCAATCCACTATCTTCCAAAGTTCCTTCAGGTGGTCAGCCCTGCGGTTTTGATAGTCGAGATAGTAGGCGTGTTCCCACACATCAAAACCAAGGATGGGCTCCAAACCTAGTTTGATTGGGTTCTCGGCATTACTCATCGCTATGATAGCGAGCTTACCTTGGTCGTCTTTGGCGAGCCAAACCCAGCCTGAGCCAAACTGCGAGGTTCCTTTGGCTACAAACTCGTCTTTGAAAGCATCAAAAGAGCCAAAATCTCTCTCTATCGCTTTGAGAAGTTTACCTGTGGGGGTGGTTTTTGCATCGGGCGAGAATGTATTAAAATATAGTATGTGATTCCACACCTGAGCTCCGTTGTTATAGATCGCACCAGTGGATTTCTCGCAAATCTCCTCAAGAGTAGCATCCTCAAACTCTGTGCCCACTATGAGTTTATTTAAGTTATTAATATAGCCCTGAACGTGTTTACCCCAATGCAGATCGACCGTCTGTTGGCTCATCACGGGTTCGAGTGCATTATGCTTGTAGGGGAGAGGGGGTAGTTCAAAATTTGTGGCACTAGCGTTTAGCATTGATCCCACGAGCATCATAGCTCCAACTACAAGAGATTTCATCATTTTCATTGCATTAATGGTGTTATTAGTTACATAACAAAGATATATTAATATCCTCAGTTTTCCAAACGCCCTCAAACAAAGCAAAAAAAGAGGAAGCTCACGCTCCCTCTTATCTATTTTAGGTCTATTCCCTTATTTTATAGCCTCGCGGATAATTTCCTCAGCTTTTGCCATTGCCTCTGAAAGCCCTTCCACTAGCTTACCTCCCGCACTTGCATAGGCAGGTTGACCACCGCCACCACCTTGCATCAGCTTGGCTGCCTCGCGCACAATCTTACCTGCATCCAACCCTAGTGCAACGAGTGAATCTGACAAGGTTACACTCAGCATTGGTTTATCGCCAGAGGTAGAGCCAAACACAATAGCAATATCGCCAACTTGATTTTTGATACCCATAGAAATATCCTTCACCGACTCGGCTACAATATCACGGCGAACAACCAAAAGATTATAGTCTCCTATTTTTTCAGTCTCTTTTGCCAATTCTGGAATCAAAAGTCCATCGCGTGAGCTACGAATCTCTGCCATTTTCTTGGTCAATTCATCACTCTCATTCATCATCTTGCGTAGCGCTTGAACAAACTTGGTGCTTCCCACCAATTCTTGAACCTCGCCTAACAGTCCTTCTTGAGTATAGCAGTGCTCCTCAGCATTAACGCCCGTGAAGGCTTCAATACGGCGAACACCAGCTGACGACGACCCTTCGGAGATAATTCTAAACAAGCCAATATTTCCTGTTGCGCCTGCGTGGATACCTCCACAAAGCTCAACGCTAGTTCCAAAACGAATCACACGTACACTATCGCCATATTTCTCGCCAAATAGCATCATCGCCCCACTCTGCTGTGCTTTTTCCATCGAACACTCTCTGTCTTCATCCATAGGCAAGTTTGCACGAATAGCCGCATTCACCTCGCGTTCCACTTGGCGCAACTCCTCAGCGGTCACTTTTTGGAAGTGAGAGAAGTCAAAACGCAAATAATCAGGAGTAACTAGCGAACCTTTTTGCTCAACGTGCTCACCCAAAACATTGCGCAACGCTTCGTGCATCAAGTGAGTTGCTGTATGGTTAGCAGCCGATGCATCACGCTTGGCAATATCTACCACCGCTATAAAATCTGCTGAAATGTCCTCGGGAAGTTTGTTTACGATGTGAACGCTTAGATTATTTTCTTTTTGAGTATCAACAATCTCAACTTTCTCTGTTGCACTTTCGATATAACCAACCTCACCCACTTGACCTCCGCTCGCAGCATAGAAAGGCGTGCGATCGAACACCAATTGATAGTGAGTTTTATTTTTAGTTGTCACCTTGCGGTAGCGAGCAATCTTAATATCAGTGGTGCTGTGGTCATAGCCCACAAACTCTGTAGAGATTATCTCACGAACCTCAACCCAGTCGTCAGTCTGCACTGCTGCAGCTCCACGAGAACGTTCTTTTTGAGCTTGAAGTTCTTTTTCGAAACCCTCCAAGTCTACCTTCGCGCCATTCTCCGATGCGATAAGCTCAGTAAGGTCAATAGGAAAACCAAAGGTATCATAAAGCGTAAAGGCATCTTTGCCACTAATTACACCACCAGATTTTGCCAATACAGAATCCAACAAATTGATACCCGTAGCAAGAGTTTTCAAGAATGACGCCTCTTCCTCTTGGATCACTTTCTCGATCAACGCTTTTTGAGCTTTCAGTTCAGGGAAAAAGCCTCCCATTTGATCTACAAGAACAGGCACTAGCTTACACATAAACGGTTCGCGAGCATTCAGATAAGTATAGCCATAACGCACAGCACGGCGCAGAATACGACGAATCACATAACCAGCCTTAACATTCGATGGCATTTGGCCATCGGCAATCGAGAAGGCGATGGTGCGCAAGTGGTCAGCAATAACTCTCATCGCGATATCACATTTTTCATCCTTACCATAAGCAACTCCCGAAATCTCTGAAATTTTATCAATCAGGGGTGTAAAAACATCAGTATCGTAGTTAGATTTTTTGCCCTGAAGTATCATACACAAACGCTCAAAACCCATACCCGTGTCTACGTTCATCATCGGAAGCGACTCTAGCGAACCATTCGCTTTGCGATTGAACTGCATGAACACAAGGTTCCAAATTTCAATTACCAGTGGATGCGACTCATTCACAAGAGATGCACCATCAACCTGCGCACGCTCGCTCTCGTCTCTCAAATCGAAGTGAACCTCCGAACACGGACCACAAGGACCACTCTCGCCCATCTCCCAGAAGTTATCTTTCTTGTTTCCCTTTAGGATATGATCCTCTGGCAGATATTTTGACCACATATCATAAGCCTCTTGGTCGAAAGCCACACCATCGGTAGCGTCGCCCTCATAGACTGTTGCGTAGATACGATCTGCTGGTAGCTTAAACACACCAACCAGTAGTTCCCAAGCCCAATCGATAGCTTCGGTTTTAAAATAATCACCAAAAGACCAGTTACCCAACATCTCGAACATTGTGTGGTGGTAGGTATCGTGTCCCACCTCCTCAAGGTCGTTATGTTTACCGCTCACTCTCAAACATTTTTGAGTGTCTGCAACACGAGGACTCTTTACTGGTTCGTTGCCCAGAAATTGATCCTTGAACTGGTTCATCCCTGCGTTGGTAAACATCAACGTAGGGTCGTTCTTGATTACCATGGGAGCCGAGGGGACTATGGTGTGGGCTTTGGATGCGAAAAAATCTAAAAAGGTTTGACGAATCTGTGTAGATTTCATGATATATATTGGGATTAATTACATTAAAAATTGCCACAAAGATACACTTTTTCTTTAAAAGTTCCTAAGCAGTTCGCTGAACTCCCACACAATTTTGTTACCTTTGCTCTCGTTAATGAGAATGTTGTGTCATTCCCTCAAATAATTTTCACGCCATATCTATGCCATTGAACAGGCCACTTCATAACTACTCTCGCGAGAATCTTCTGCTGCCAATTAGGCGGTGGATTCGTCGTGGAGTTTGGCGAGTGGTGATATTCATCGCTATGGCGTTCACTCTCAACTTCCTATACAGTTACTATTTTGTCACCCCAAAAAGCTACGATCTGAGAGAGGCTAACAATCAACTGATCGACAAATATCAAACATTACTAGAGGAAATAGCCCAAACAAAAGAACAACTACAAGATATCTACAATCACGAGAACCTTCATTACCGTTCAATGTTCTCGCTCGACACTCTACCTTGGATTTTCAACCAATTCGCTCCCGAAAATATTGTAAGCGACAGCGTTGGTTATGGGCGCTATGCAAACCTAATGCGCCAGACTCAAGGAGAGATCGATCTATTGGGGTGGGCTATCTACGAGCAATCACTCTCGCTAGACACCATGGAGCTTATGGCCCAGAGTAAAGACAAAATGCGAGGGGCCCTACCAACACTTTGGCCTATGGATCGCTCGCTGATTAGAAATCACATCGGAGCATACGGAATGCGCAGACATCCATCGAGCGGAGTATGGAAAATGCACGAAGGTGTTGATATGGCCGCCCCCCACGGGACGCCTATCTACGCCACTGCTAACGGGGTGGTCGTTGAAGCGAAGGCACGACGTGGTTATGGTTATCAGGTATTGATTGACCATGGCTATGGCTACAAAACTCGCTATGCCCACCTTTCTCGAATGATAGCACGAGAGGGGGATGTGGTGCGCCAAGGAGATAAAATCGGACTTATGGGCAACACTGGTATCTCGGTGGGTACTCACCTCCACTACGAGGTTATTGTTCGTGGACGACCAGTCAACCCTATGGCCTATCTATCTTTGGAGATGAGTGCTGAGGACTTTAGAGATATTATTGCCAATACTCGTGAGACAACCTACGAAAAGGACAGCGAAAATGAATAAAGGATTTATCAAACATAGGCTATTAAAACTTGCACTTTCTACAGCAGCATTTCTGTTGCTGCTCGTGGGCTTTTTCGCGCTGTTCCATTTTGTAATCGATATGCCCATCGAGAGAGAACTCAAACAGAGCAATAGAATCCTCACTCAACACTATCAAAACCTCAAGGGACGCTACGACTCTTTGAATATGGCCTTGGAGAATCTACGTATGAGAGATAGCGCTATCTATCATTTCCTGTACCGCTCCGAGCCTTACCAGCAAAACAACAATCAAACCCCTGAAACATATTCGCATCTGGAGGTTTTAAGCAACAAAGAGCTAGGAGAACTCTTCTCCTATAAACTTGGTGCGCTTGAGGGCAGACTTAAAGATGGCACGGAAACTCTCGACACCCTCTCTAGCCTTACTCTATTGGAGAGTTCAAAACTCAATCGCATCCCCTCTATTCAGCCCATCCAAAACAAAAATCTAGACCTATTGGCCGCATCTTTTGGAGAGAAAGTAAACCCCTTTTATCAGAACATTCAAATGCACGAGGGAATCGATTATAATGTCCCTGTTGGTACAGCAGTTTTTGCAACTGCCGACGGAGTGGTCACCAGGGTCGTCTCACGTGGGCACACCAATGGCCTAAGCATTACGATCAATCATCAAAATGGCTATACAACTATTTTCTCTTTCCTCTCCTACGCCAATGTGCGTGTGGGCAGTAGAGTCAAGCGAGGTCAACTCATAGCCCTCAGTGGCAATAGTGGGCTATCCTATTCTCCTCACCTGCACTACGAGGTGCGCTATAAAAACAAGGCTATAGATCCGCTCTACT
>CAYJLL010000055.1:0-4575 GCA_964370955.1 uncultured Rikenellaceae bacterium
CAAGGATTGGAGCGTGTGAAAGCACACCACGACAAAGGCCTAGAGGCAACTATAGCTCCTCATGCTACCTACACCATGGAGGATAGACTCCTTGGGTTGTGTGGCGGTGTTCTCACTAGCGAGCAAGGCGAGAAAGCGCAGGGCGTGTGTTCGGTGCACTTCAAAGAATCGGTGGCGATGGCTGGCGAGGAGGAAGCTGATCGAATTTTTGCGGCTCTAACTCCCGAGCGTCCAAATACTCTTTTGGTACACTCTGTTTATGCAACAGGGAGTGATATTGATCGTGCTAAGGCGCTCTTGGGCGATCGCATGAGTGTGGTTGTTTGTCCGCTTTCTAACCACTACATCGAGAATTCTATGGCGGATGTTAAAATGCTTATGGACAAGGGAGTGCGTATCGCTATAGGTACGGATAGCCTTAGCTCGAACGACGATATTTCTATGGTTGGCGAGATGCACAAACTATCAGAGTGCTACCCCGAGCTTCCCCTTGAGGTTATTGTTGATTGGGCGACTCGCAATGGAGCAGTGGCACTTGGGATAGATGATTGGGCTGGAACCATAGAGGTGGGAAAATATCCTGCTTTGGTGCATATTGAAAACCTTGACAGTGAGACCATGCGCCTAAACGAAAATAGCCGTGGGGTAAGGATAGGCTAGAGCTAGGGGATGGGCTTTTGATGAGACTCTCAAAAAAAACCACTCTTTCAAAGTAAAACTCGGCAATTCTAACAAAGAAAATTATTATCTTTGCCTTTTGATACCAAAGAGAGCCTTACGCTCTCCTGAAAACACATTTTTTTAAGACTTAACTCTAATTATGCTACTACTTCAAACCCTCCCAAGCGAGGCTGCAGCAAGTGCCGCACAAGAAATTTCATTGGGTTCACTAATTCTAGCGGGCGGCTGGCTGATGATTCCATTGGCCATTTTATCGGGTATCTCGATTTTTATTTTCGTCGAGCGCTACAAAATGATACGCAAAGCGTCGGTTGGCGACCCTAAATTTATGCTAAAAATCCGTGATTTGATGTACGAGGGAAGAGTAGAACAAGCGATTGCTCTTTGTCGTAGCCAGCGTACACCCGTCTCACGCATGATAGAAAAGGGAATTATGTCTCTTGGAAGACCAATCGATGATATTCGCAGCTCGATCGAGAATGTTGGAAACCTTGAGGTTTCTCGTCTTGAGTCGGGTTTGCCGTTTTTGGCTACCACCTCGGGTGGTGCTCCGATGATAGGATTCTTGGGGACAGTAATTGGTATGGTTCAAGCGTTTATGGATTTGAGCTCTGCTGGTGGTGGGGTGGATATGGCGCTGCTTTCGAGCGGTATCTATACAGCGATGATTACCACCGTTGCAGGTCTGATAGTTGGTATTCCTGCTTACTTTGGCTATAACTTCTTGGTGGCAAAAATCGAAAAACTAGTCTTCCAGATGGAGGCTAACTCGGTTGCTTTCATAGATCTTATCAACCATAAAGTAGACTAAATAAGTCAGTTCCGTCCTTGAGTTAAATAAACCTAAAAACAAATGCCTCACTCTCAAAGAATCATATTCGAACCCTCGCGAGGGTTGTGGATGGATCTCTACCAGCCCGCTGTGGCTAATGGAGTGACAGTGTTGTATGTCTTTGGGGGTGGTTTTGTTACAGGCAGCCCCGAGGATGAGCACAATGTGGAGTTTTTTGAGGCTCTTGCCTTGAGGGGCTATCGAGTTGTGGTGCCTCAGTATAGACTGGCGCTACAAGGCGAACGCCACGTGAATTTGTTTAATAATAAAGTCGTTTTTCGAGCAGTCGATACCGCTTGTGAAGATGTGTTTGCGGCACTGGGCTATGTGCTCGAAAATAAAGAAACTTTGGGTGTAGATGCCTCAAAAGTAGCAATTGTTGGCTCTTCGGCTGGAGCGATTACTGCTTTGCAGTGTGATTATTATCTGCAAAACAAACACACCCTCTCTAGTGGACTTGCAGAGGGTTTCCGATTTTCGGGAGTGATCTCGCTGGCTGGAGCGCTTTTTTCGCAGAGTGGGCGACCAAAATACCTAACACCTCCCTCTCCAACGATGATGATGCACGGCACCGCAGATCGAGTAGTGGAGTATGGCAGGTTACAATTGTTCAACAAGGGGATGTTTGGCACTAAGTACCTCACCAGGTATTTTCGCAAAATGAACTACCCATTTGTGAGCTATAAATTCAGGGGAGCCAAACACGAAGTGGCAGAGTACCCCCGAATGTACTACATAGACTCCATCGATGGTTTCCTCAGGGAGACTGCCGCAGGGAGCTATACTAACCAAGTTGAGATGCTAGTGCGTGATCGCTATGCGCTAGAGAATTTAGAACTGAAATTAAAGAGAAAGGAATTATATAATGGCAATTAAACGAGGCTCAAAAGTTGAGATAAGTGGATCTTCGGCGTCGATGACAGACTTGATGTTTTTGTTGTTGATCTTTCTGATGATCGCAACAACTCTCATCAATAACAACGCCCTTAAACTCAACCTCCCCAAGAGCACTAATGTGACCAAGGAGAAAATGGTGGTATCGGTGTCGATAACTCCTGCTTTGGAGTATTTTGTGGATAAAGAACAGGTGGGTTTTGATCAAATTGAAGCGCTTTTGAAACGCAAGTTAGATGGAGCAGAGACTCCCGTTGTGTCGCTCTATGTTGACGAGGTAGTGCCCACGGGCGAAATGGTCAAAGTGGCAAACATCATCAAACGCAACAACTACACCATCAACCTCGCCACCGCCCCAGAATAGACGAAAAATAAAAAAACAATATATGAAAACAGCAGAACTATATCTTAAAGATGTAATTTCCTCGGCACTTGCTGAGCTTTACGGAAATGGCGAATTGCCAGTACAGGTGAGCAAAACTCGCCGTGAATTTGAGGGCGACTACACCCTTGTGACCTTCCCTTTGCTAAAGGCAAGCCGCAAGAACCCTGAGGCAACAGCCGCAGAGGTGGGAGAATACCTTAAAGCAAACTGCGAGGTGGTTGAGGATTTTAACGTGATTAAAGGCTTTTTGAACCTGAGTCTAACGAAAAACTACTGGCACCAAATGCTAGAGGCGCTAAGAGCTGACTCAAACTTCGGTCTGAACCAGCCAAAAGATCGCACAGTGATGGTTGAGTATTCCTCTCCAAACACCAACAAGCCTCTCCACCTTGGACACATCCGCAACAATCTGTTGGGTTACTCGGTTGCTCGCATCCTTGAGGCGGCTGGTAATAAAGTGGTGAAGGTAAACCTAGTGAACGACCGCGGTATCCATATCTGTAAGAGTATGCTAGCGTGGCAGAAATTCGGTGGTGGCGAAACTCCAGCGTCTAGTGGCATGAAAGGCGACCACTTGGTGGGTAAATATTATGTGGCTTTCGATAAGTCTTATAAGGCTGAGATGAAAGCTCTCATGGAGGGTGGAATGAGCGAGGAGGATGCAAAAGCACAGGCTCCAATGATGCTCGAGGCGCAAGAAATGCTACGAAAGTGGGAGGCGCAAGAGCCTACCGTATATGAACTCTGGAAGACTATGAACGATTGGGTTTACCAAGGTTTTGATAAGACCTACAAGACCATGGGCGTTGAGTTCGATAAGATTTATTATGAGTCAAACACTTACCTGCTGGGTAAAAAACTAGTTGAGGATGGCCTGAATCGCGAGGTGTTCTATCGTCGTGAGGATGGTTCGGTGTGGATTAACCTAACCGAAGATGGATTGGATGAAAAACTATTGCTTCGTGGTGATGGAACCTCTGTTTATATGACCCAAGACCTAGGAACTGCCCTAGAGCGATATAATGAGTATCAGTTTGACGACCTAACCTACGTGGTGGGTAATGAGCAGAACTACCACTTCACAGTGCTGAAACTCATTCTCAAAAAATTAGGCTACTCGTGGAGCGATTATATCTATCACCTTTCTTACGGAATGGTTGAACTTCCCGAAGGAAAAATGAAATCTCGTGAGGGAACAGTGGTAGATGCTGACGATTTGATGGAGGCGATGATCAGCGAGGCGCAGGAAATCTCAAAAGAGATGGGCAAACTCGATGGTTTGAGCGAGAGTGAGCAGTATGATATATCGAAGATGATAGGACTTGGGGCTTTGAAATATTTTATTCTTAAAGTCGACCCTAAGAAAACCATGCTTTTCAACCCATCGGAATCTATTGATTTCAATGGCAACACAGGTCCATTTATCCAATACACTCATGCTCGTATCAAATCTCTAGGGCGTCGCGCAGGAGATGTTGTGCCATCGATAGATGGGGTTGAACCAAAAGCTAAAGAGATTGAACTAATCAAGCTATTGGTGGAATATCACAGCACTTTGGAGCTGGCATCTAATGAGCACTCACCATCGGTGATTGCAAACTATGTCTATGAGCTTTGTAAGGAATACAACCAGTACTACCACGATAATCCTATCTTGAAAGAGGGTGTGGCAGAGAGTGACAAAAAATTCCGCTTGGCACTATCGCTTGAGGTAGCCAAAACCATCTCTAAGGGGATGGCGCTACTTGGAATTGAAGTTCCTGAGCGTATGTAAGTGCCTGCG
>CAYJLL010000055.1:4675-9745 GCA_964370955.1 uncultured Rikenellaceae bacterium
AAATGTTTGAAAATTTAAGTGATAGATTAGAGAGATCCTTTAAGATTCTTAAAGGACAAGGTCGTATTTCGGAGATTAATATTGCCGAGAGCCTGAAAGATGTGCGCAAAGCGCTTATCGAGGCGGACGTAAACTATAAGGTTGCCAAGACTTTCACCGACGAAGTGAAGCGCAAGGCCATAGGTTCGGATGTCATCAAATCGGTGAATCCCTCACAGATGATCGTAAAGATTGTTCGTGATGAGTTGGCGGTGTTGATGGGTGGAACTTCAACCGACATTAACCTGAAACCTGCGCCTTCTATCATACTTGTGAGCGGACTTCAAGGTTCGGGTAAGACCACTTTCTCGGGCAAACTAGCCAATATGCTCCGCAAAAAAGGACGCACCGTGATGCTAATCGCAGGCGATATTTACCGCCCAGCAGCTATCGACCAACTTAAAATCTTGGGCGAGCAGATAGGCGTGAATGTATATTCAGAGGAGGGAGCCACTGATGCTGTTGCGTTGGTTGAAAGAGGTGTTAAAGAGGCGAAATCTCGTGGTGTGAACACCATAATTGTCGATACGGCAGGTCGTCTGGCAATCGACGAGGCGATGATGCAGGAAATTACAGCAATCAAAGCATCTATCAACCCAGCCGAGACTCTTTTTGTGGTGGATTCGATGACGGGTCAGGATGCGGTGAATACGGCTCGTGAGTTTAATGAACGACTGGATTTTGATGGCGTTGTGATGACCAAACTCGATGGTGACACCCGTGGTGGTGCGGCTATCTCGATTCGTTCGGTGGTCGATAAGCCTTTGAAGTTTATCTCTATGGGCGAAAAAATGGACACCCTAGAGGTGTTCCACCCCGACCGTATGGCAGACCGTATTTTGGGTATGGGTGATATTGTGAGCCTTGTGGAGCGTGCTCAAGAACAGTTCGATGAGGAGGAAGCAAAGAAACTCCAAGCCAAGCTACGCAAAAATCAATTCACCCTAAACGACTTTATGGCTCAGCTCCAGCAGGTCAAAAAAATGGGTAACATCAAAGAGATGGCATCTATGATACCGGGGGTTGGTAAAGCGTTGAAAAATATTGACATAGACAACTCAGTGTTTGATCGCACCGAGGCCATTATCAACTCGATGACTCCCTATGAGCGCGAGAATCCTCAGGTGTTGAACGGCTCTCGCAAGACTCGTATCGCCAAGGGGTCGGGAACCAATATGGAAGAGGTGAACAAGCTACTTAAGCAGTTTGAACAGAGTGCGAAGATGATGAAAATGGTCGCCAACGGCTCTATGGGCAAGATGGCAAAGGCTATGAAGGGTAAACGACGTTAAATGAATGAGTGCGGCGCAAGGGGAGATGAAGGGGTTGCAGGAGCAAATGTAGCATAAGTTGCTAAGATTGCGCCTCTTGTGGTTAATGCTCCTCTGAAACGATAACACCTAGATTGGCATCTGATTATAGCAGGGCGGACGCTCCCCCACGGGAGCCCTGCTCTCCTTCGTCGATCAGTTCACCCGAGCGTCCACCCTAAAAACAGCATTGCCTGTGTCACTAGTTTCCCGTGCGACACATACCAAAGTAATACCAAGACAAATACAATTAAAACAGCACATTAACAATGGCACAAATTATTGATGGTAAAGCCGTAGCGGCTCAACTAAAAGAAGAGATTCGCCAAGAAGTGGCGCAAATCACAGCCCAAGGCGACCGACCTCCAGGGTTGGTTGCAATTTTGGTGGGTGACGATGGTGCAAGCCGCACCTATGTCAACGCAAAAGAAAAAGCCTGCGAGGATCTTGGGTTTTATAGTCAGGTGCTCCGACTTCCCGCTGAAATCACCCAAGAGGAGCTTTTGGAGGAGGTTGCAAAGCTAAATGCCGATGAGAGAGTCGATGGTTTTATCGTCCAGATGCCTCTTCCACGTCATATCGACGAGCAGAAAATCATCGAGGCGATAGACCCAACCAAGGATGTTGATGGATTCCACCCCGTGAATGTGGGTAAGGTGAGTTTAGGACTGCGCCCTGCTTTTGTGAGCGCAACGCCTGCGGGGGTGATGGAATTGCTTAAGCGTTACGACATCGAGACCAGCGGAAAGAATTGTGTGGTGATAGGTCGCAGCAATATTGTTGGTCGCCCTATGTCTATTTTGCTGAGCGAAAAGGGAGTGGATTGTACAGTAACACTAGTGCACTCTCGCACAAAGAATATAGCCGAAATTTGCCGTGAGGCGGACATTATTGTGGCAGCTTTAGGTATAGCCGAGTTCCTCAAGGGGGATATGGTGAAAGAGGGGGCAGTTGTTGTGGATGTGGGAATAACCCGTGTGGAGGATGCAAGCAAGAAGAGCGGTTTTAGATTGCTGGGAGATGTTTGTTGGGATGAGGTTTCACCCAAGTGTTCGTATATCACGCCAGTTCCAGGGGGCGTTGGCCCTATGACCATTGTGAGCTTGATGAAAAACACTCTATTGGCACGCCAGCTCAAAAACTAGCCTTCTTAAAAATCGCCCCGTGCCAAACAGGTGCGCCTAAATGAGAGGGCGAGGACGGTAGTTGAGATTGAAAGAATAGTAAAAAAACAGAAATGCAAAAGAAAGTAGCCTTTCGCACCCTTGGGTGCAAACTAAACTTTGCCGAAACATCCACCTTGGCTCGTGAATTTGAGCAGGGTGGATTTTCTCGTGCACAAAAAGGCGAATCGCCCGATATAATAGTAGTGAATAGCTGCTCGGTCACGGGCGAGGCAGATAAAAAATGTCGCGCGCTTGTGCGCAGGCTCACCAAAGACAATCCCGAGGCGATAATCGCTGTAACGGGATGCTATGCGCAACTAAAGCCCGAAGAAGTGGCCTCAATCGAGGGTGTGGACTTGGTGGTGGGCAATAACTCCAAGGGTGAGCTGTACTCTAAGGTGGCGAAACTCACGGGCAAGCTAGCTGAGACAGCAGTTGATAGCTGCTCGAAGGGCGAGCTCACAAACTTCTTTAACTCCTTCTCGGGGGGCGATCGCACTCGTGCCTTCTTGAAGGTGCAGGATGGCTGCTCTTATCATTGCGCCTACTGTACTATCCCCTTGGCTAGGGGTGAGAGCCGCAATATCTCTATCGAAGAGCTCGTTGCGCAAGCTCAGCAGGTAGCCAAGGCAGGGCAAAAAGAAATAGTGCTCACGGGGGTGAATGTTGGGGATTTTGGACGCACAACGGGCGAGAGTTTCTTTGAACTAATACAAGAGCTCGACAAAGTCGAGGGCATTGAGCGGTATCGCATATCTTCGATCGAACCAAATCTTTTGACGGATGAGATAATCGAATTTTGTGCACAAAGCAAGAAATTTATGCCCCACTTCCATATTCCCTTGCAGGGAGGAACCAACGAAATACTAGCTTTGATGCGTCGTCGCTACACAACCGAGCTCTTTGCTCAGCGTATAGCGAAGATTAGGGAGGTGATGCCGCATGCCTTTATAGGCATAGATGTGATTGCTGGTTTCCCTGGTGAGAGCGATGAGCATTTCCAACGCAGTTTGGAGTTTTTGAAATCTCTGCAACCCGCCTTTTTGCATATCTTCCCTTATTCGGAGCGTGATAATACTGATGCTGTCGCTTTCGAGGGGAAAGTACCCCAACACATCAAACGCGAAAGGGTTGCTCGTTTGGGAAAACTATGCGAGGAGTTTCATGCGGATTTTTATGCGCGATTCAAGGGGCAAACCCTCAGCATCCTTTGGGAGGCAACTCGCACACAAGGAATGATGCACGGATATAGCGAAAATTATATTAAGCTCACTGCTCCTTATGACAGAGCGAAAGTGAATCATATTACCCAAGCGACTCTCTAGAGTTTTTTGTTCGCTATATTCTCTGAAATAAAAGCCTCACTTTCCGTACTAAGGAGAGTGAGGCTTTATATTTTTATTTACCCCCTTGAGGGTGGTTGTCGCTAGATTGTTGCTCGCTCCATCTAGCGGGGCTAATGCCATTTTCTTTGATAAATGCTTTTGTGAAGCTACTGCGGTTGTAGCCCACAGCCTCGGCGATGTTTGTTATTAGCAGCTTGGAGTCTTGCATCATCAGCTCCTTTGAGTATTCTATCCTTAGAGATGCAATCCAATCGCGATAAGAGATCTTGTATTCACT
This sequence comes from uncultured Rikenellaceae bacterium, assembly GCA_964370955.1. Lineage (GTDB taxonomy): Bacteria > Bacteroidota > Bacteroidia > Bacteroidales > Rikenellaceae > Mucinivorans. The sequence continues at coordinate 8,814 of CAYJLL010000055.1, forward strand.
ACGTATGTATGAGGATAGGTAAGTGCGATTGCTAGAGACAATGCGGGCTAACTCCTCGGATGTGATACTCGCTTGGGTGTAGCCTTTTTCGTTTATCCATTGTTCGATTCTACTTTTGAGCATATCGTTGCGCTGGATAGCGGTCTCGGTGTTAGATTCTGGATTTTCAACCTCTGTTTCAGGTGAGGATTCGCTCTCTGGCTCGAAAGCAAAGTGTATATCGGCTAGAGAGTTAATGTAGTTTCTAAAAGTGATAACTACAATGGTCAGGATGATCATTGCGATAACACCATAGATAGTGTTCACTAGGGGAGGGTAGTAGGCGTGAGTGCAGCCAAAAAAACCAATAGCCAACAAAGAATAGAGGCTAAACTGCATCGACTCTATAAATGGATGGATGTTATCTGAGTAATAATCGCTAGCTCTTCTTTGGGCGAGTTTATACTCTTTAAAGAAGGTTATTGTTATTCTAGTGACCTCACCTAGTAATACTAAAGAGAAAACCAAAATAAAATAGGGCTGGATGTGTTCAGAGACCACAAAATAATTGATCGCCAAAAATGATGTCAATACGGCCCATTTTACGAAGATCCGCAATAGCGCGGCTCTAACATCACTCGATCGCCCAAGTAAGGTCATGAAAATGTAGCCACAAATCTGTGCTGCTCCAAAGAACGATGAGATATTGAGCGATTGAGCTAATAGCAGGTCATTCGAGCGAAAATCAAATAATCCCAATGATGCTATATATCCTCCCATAAAGAAAAGTATAAGCGCAAAAAGAATTTTTGCAACCCTGTAGCTCTCGCGCATTTTGCTTTTCGGAGTGGTGGTAAACATACTCACACACCCAAGAATTACATAGGCAATGGGCGCCATAGTCAACCACTTTGAATATATTATTTCATCCATTAACTAGTGTTTTTTTAGTC
>CAYJLL010000055.1:9755-10563 GCA_964370955.1 uncultured Rikenellaceae bacterium
GTTTTGTAACCAACTAAAAAATAATCACATTAATTGTTGCTTATCGACAATTGAAATGTTGCTTAACTGCAATTAATGCGTATCGCAATAACAAAAATGTGTTTTAAGTACAATATTGTATCACTTGTGAAAACTGCAGTGGCCTTTGTCCTTGTAGGCCATGAGGAAAGTTTGTATATTTGCCAACTAGGATAAACATAAATAAAACTAAAATAGACAACAAATGAAGAGAGTATTTTATCTATTAACACTTGGGCTCTTGCTAGGTGCATGTAAGGGCGATGACCCTGCGCCCGAAAAAACAACAGTCACAGTCAATGTCGACTGGAGTGTACTACCCGAAGGTGAAACACCTCCAACCGAATATTATGCCTTTATTGACGGAGTTGAGTATCCACTCTCTTCACTCAATAACACTTTAGAACTGGATTTTAATGGTGAGTCTCGTCAATTGCTAGTGTATAATCGTCCAGACGGGCTATCTATTAATAATGGCATTGCTAGTTTGGTTGAAAGTAAATCTACCAAACAATCAAGATTCGATTCTCTTGGACGCGACTTCGATCTAGTCTATGGCACAGTTGTGATGCCTAGCGATCAACTTGCCAGCGGTCTGATCAACGCTCAGGTGGAAGCCAAGCCCGGCTCCGTAGATTTGGGTATTGGCTTGAATTTCACAGGAGGGACTATTGTGAACTTTGAGGATGTCGTGATCGAGATTTCTAATCTAGCAGGTACTAGAGATATGAAAACTGACTCTCTAGGTGATCCTATCACTCAACCGCAAATTGGAATAATACAGGCTGAA
>CAYJLL010000056.1:0-10561 GCA_964370955.1 uncultured Rikenellaceae bacterium
ATAGATACTCTTGGGGGGAGTTTCATTAGAAGAGATCGCCTTAACTGCAACTATTGACAGAAAGGCAAGTGTCAGGGACAACAAAATTTTTCTTTTCATAACTCATTATTTATTGTTTCGATAACCAAAGATAATAACTATTTCACAAATAACCAAACTTTTTATTAATTTTTGATAATTTTTGTTTATCAATCTTTACTTATCGAATATGAAAAGGGGTTTGATATCTTGCGATATCAAACCCCTTCAACCTGAGTTATATTCCTATACTGTTATAATCTATTTTACAGCGTTTACAACTTCTGCAAATGCTGTTGGATGGTTCATTGCTAGGTCAGCAAGAACCTTACGGTTCAAAGCAATACCCTTAGCATTAACTTTTCCAATAAATTGTGAGTACGTCATACCGTGAGCGCGTACAGCAGCATTGATACGAACGATCCACAAAGAGCGGAAAGTGCGTTTCTTGTTGCGACGATCGCGATACGCATAAGTTAGACCTTTTTCTACTGTGTTTTTGGCAACCGTCCAAACATTTGAACGTGAACCAAAGTTACCCTTAGCGAGTTTGAGTACCTTTTTTCTGCGGGCTCTAGAGGCCACCGCGTTGACTGATCTTGGCATTTTGTTTTAAGATTTTAGTAGACGCATTAGCGACGCACTCTATTTTTGCGTTCTTTGGTGCTAATGAATCTTTATCGATTAATTTTGTTTGTTTTTGTTTGCCTTTACTATTAAAAACAAAGGCGGCTTTGAATCTATATTCCGAAGGGATGAATTACTTAACAAGCATAGATTTTACCACTGGGGTATCAACTACACTAATCATTCCTGTGTGGGTTAGATTACGTTTTTGTTTGATTGACTTTTTGGTCAAAATGTGTGATTTGAATGCGTGCTTACGCTTCACTTTTCCGGTGCCTGTTAGCGCAAAACGCTTTTTGGCAGCCGAGATGGTTTTCATTTTTGGCATTGTACTTATCTATTTTAATCAGGTTGTTTCTTACTGTTCTGCTTATTTTTTGCTGACCTTAGGGGCTAGCATAATAATCATTTTCTTACCCTCAAGCTTTGGCATCGACTCCAATTTGGCAATCTCCTCCAGGGCAGTGGCAAATTTCAATAGCAGAATTTCACCCTGCTCCTTGAATACAATCTGGCGACCACGGAAGAAAACATAGGCTTTCACCTTAGCACCCTCTTTGATAAAATTCTCGGCGTGCTTTAGTTTGAAGTTGTAGTCATGCTCGTCGGTCTGAGGACCAAAACGAATCTCTTTGATAACGACTTTAACTGCGTTGGCTTTGATCTCCTTGGCTTTCTTCTTCTGTTGGTAGAGGAATTTTTGATAGTCGGCTATACGACACACAGGAGGATCTGCCTTAGGCGAAATCTCAATTAGATCTAGATCCAAATCGTCGGCCATTTTCAGAGCCACTGAGGTTGGATATACATCTGGGTTTTCGATGTTATCACCCACCAAGCGAACTTGTTTGGCAGTGATAAACTGATTGATTTTGTGCGCAGCCTCTTGGACTCGTCCACGATATGGCTGATTTCTTCTGTTAGGGAGTGCTATAGCTGTAACTTTTTGGTTAATGTATGATTATTTTTATCTTCAATAGGATAGAACCAGAGGTTCTACCCTATTATTTTGCTTATTTTTGTTGGGCTTTCTCAGCAAGATTGCATTATTGCTGCTCTGCGATGCCTGCAATCTCCTCTTTGACAATTGCTGCCACCATCTCAGAGAACTCTGCAATAGTCATTGAACCTTTGTCACCTTGGCCTTGCAATCTCACCGAAACCGTCCCCTCAGTAGCCTCTTTCTCACCCACAACCAACAATAGAGGGATTCTCTGCATCTCGTTATCACGAATTTTGCGTCCAATCTTCTCGTTTCTATCGTCAATTTGGGTGCGAATATCGCAATTATTTAGCAAATATGCAACTTTTTGAGCATATTCGTTGTATTTCTCAGATATTGGAAGCACCACAGCCTGCTGTGGGGTTAGCCAAAGTGGGAATTTTCCAGCGGTGTGTTCAAGTAGCACAGCCACAAAACGTTCCATCGAGCCAAATGGCGCACGGTGGATCATAATTGGGCGGTGATCCTTGTCGTCTGAGCCTTTATAGGTCAAATCGAAACGCTCAGGAAGGTTGTAATCCACCTGAATTGTACCTAGCTGCCACTTGCGACCCAACGCATCCTTGACCATAAAGTCAAGTTTCGGACCATAGAATGCAGCCTCGCCAGTTTCCACTATAGTATCGAGTCCTTTTTCTGAGGTCGCCTCTATGATTGCTTGTTCTGCACGCTCCCAGTTCTCATCCGAGCCAATGTACTTGGTTGTATTCTCTGGGTCACGTAGCGAAATTTGTGCCGTAAAGTTCTCGAACTTCAAAGTTTTGAAAATATAGAGCACAATATCTATCACCTTCTTGAATTCCTCTTTGAGTTGATCGGGGCGACAGAAAATATGTGCATCGTCCTGAGTGAAGCCTCTCACACGAGTCAAACCGTGAAGCTCACCGCTCATCTCATAGCGATATACAGTTCCAAATTCCGCTAGGCGCACTGGAAGATCCTTGTACGAGCGTGGTTTGTGTTTGTAAATCTCACAGTGGTGAGGGCAGTTCATCGGGCGTAGCAAGAATTCCTCTCCCTCATCGGGGGTGTTGATAGGCTGGAAACTATCCTTGCCATATTTTGCATAGTGACCCGAAGTTACGTAGAGGTCTTTCATTCCGATGTGAGGAGTGATCACCTGCTCGTAGCCATATTGTTTTTGAACCCCTTTAAGGAAGTTCTCCAGACGCTCACGAAGCGCTGCACCCTTTGGCAACCAAAGAGGCAGACCCTGACCAACTCTTTGCGAGAAAGTGAAGAGCTCTAGCTCTTTACCCAATTTACGGTGGTCACGCTTTTTAGCCTCCTCTATCATCACCATATACTCATCGAGCATTGATTTCTTCGGGAAACTAACCCCGTAAATACGAGTTAGCATCTTATTTTTCTCATCACCACGCCAGTAAGCGCCAGCGATAGAGGTCAATTTAACGGCCTTGATAACCGCAGTATTTGGGATGTGTGGTCCACGACACAGGTCAGTAAACACACCATTAGTGTAGAAAGTTATTTCGCCATCCTCAAGACCATCGATAAGTTCACACTTATACTGATCGCCCTTGTCGGTGTAGGTTTTAAGAGCATCTGCCTTAGAGATCTCAGTGCGCACGAAAGGCTCTGATTTTTTGGCAAGCTCCAACATTTTTTGCTCAATCTTAGGCAGGTCACCTTCGGTGATTGGCGTTGGCGAGTCTACATCATAGTAAAAACCAAGCTCAATGGCTGGACCAATACCAAACTTAATACCAGGATAAAGTTCCTGAAGTGCCGCAGCCAAAAGGTGAGACGAAGAGTGCCAGAAAGCCTGCTTCCCTTCAGTGTCGTCCCATTTGTGGAGCGAAAGGGTACTATCCTCATTTATAGGTTTTTGAGCATCCCACACCTCATTATTAACCGTCGCAACAAGTACGTCGGCCGCTAGGCGAGGGCTGATTGAATTTGCAATTGCAAGTGGAGTAATCCCTTGGTCAAACTCACGAACGTTGCCATCGGGAAAAGTAATTTTGATCATTGTTTTATTTGTTTTTTGCTTGATGCACACAACACATCAATAAGGTTTTAGGCTGCAAATTTAACATTTATTTTCTAGTTATTTTGCAGTTTAAAGAAAAAAAGCTATTTTTGCACTCATCAAATAAGTGAGCCCAGGTGGTGAAATTGGTAGACACGCTACTTTGAGGGGGTAGTGTCGGTTACGATGTGCTGGTTCGAGTCCAGTCCTGGGCACCAAGTAAGAAAAAGGCTAATATCTTTCATAACGAGATATTAGCCTTTTTCTTATTTTAGCGTGCTCTATTTAAGCGTCTACCTGCTCAGGGGATTTTTTGTGCATAAACGCCGTAACTAACATTACAAGCATTCCGAGCAGACAAACATAGTAACCAACCTCAACGCCTCTCTCGCCAAAGAACTCACGGAATTTCAAAAGGAAAAGAACCGAAGCCACCACTGACGAAGCAATGATTCCTCCTCTGTAGGTCTTGTTTTGATTTGTCAGCACGACAATTCCCAAAATTATACTGACAACTACAGCCAGCATAATAAATGCTAGCCCAAATCCATCCTCCTCGCTCACATCCATATATTGATTCATAAGCTCAAGATAGGACATTGACGCTCCTCTGCCTTTGGTGATAAATGGCAGAAATAACATTGACAGTAGCACGATACAGCTTGCTACGAGGTTGATTTTTGCAAATTTTTTTGTTTTCATGGTTAAATGGTTTTAATGGGTTAATGTATGTTTTACTTTATCATAAAGTTCATCTGGATAGATAATATCACCTCTATCATCATGAAGATACAGATTCACATTAGATTGCGAATAATACAACCAAGCTATCATTTCCGTGCAATATAGCCTCTGTGAGTCCGACGCATCATAGGCATGATCAAAAGGCACTTTAAGGGCAAGCAGTCTATCAATCTCACCAACAAATCTCGAAGAGTCCACCATCTCTGACATCGCCAACAGATCAAAGGCGATAACAGAATTATTCGTCACAAATTCATCAAGACTCTCTTTAACAATCTTATCACTATCGATGGACATGTGCACCACATAGGGCTGCCCCTGCTGACGGACGATTAGCCCACAGTGCGAAAACGACGTCTCTCGCTTAGAGCCGGGAGTAAAGAGTTTCACAATGCTACTCTTGAACGAATCACCACTAGAGAAAATCATATCTCCGGTTTTCATCACCGCCTTTTGCTGAGGCGACACAACCACCACGGGAGAATCTTCACGCACAAACTGGTCATAGACCACAAGCACCACACACAAACAAATCGCACACAGACAGAGTTTATAGATCATCAGCGCACAGTTGTTTTATCAAATTACAATTTAAACAAAACAATTAATAAATCGGACACACAGTCGAGACCAATGAAATATCACCCACTGGAGCGCCTAGAGTCCACACAACATCACCCGAGGGATCAAACTCAATAAGAAGCGGCTGGCTCATATCACCATTGTGTCCTAGCCAGTTGGCAAGCACAAAGTTGCCATTTTTAAGCTCCACGATCTGCGCACCAAATTCAATATTTGCCTTACCTTTAATATCTTCATTACTCAACCACACATTCACATCACTGTCCGCAGGGTCAATTTCGAATATCTTGCCGGAGTGACCGCAAGCAGCCAACAGATCACCATCCTTGGTGATAGTCACCGAGAATGGGCCTTTCCCTAGGTCATACTCCTTGAGTTCGGCTCCTGTATTGTCTATCTCTACAATAGAACCTCTTGAGAGCAAAGGCAAAAGGTAAGTCCCAGATGAGGTTTTGCGAATTTGGCGGAATTGCCCATGTTGATCGGCAATTTTAGTATCGTAGCTAGCCTCGCTTATCACCTCGCCCTTTTTATTAAGTTCTACAATTCTCGCTGGCGAGCCACAAATGCCCAACAGAAACCCTTTTTTTGTGAGGCTAACACTTTGTAGTTCTTCGTTTTTCGAGGGTAGTTTGTAGTCAAAAATCACATTACCCTCTTTATCTATCAACCTTGCACCCCAACGATAAGAATAGGCGATATTACCATTTTTGGTCATCGCAACGCTATTACACTCTGTGCCTGCCTCTAGAGCGTACTCCCAAACGATGGCTTTGCTTTGTTTGTCTACGATAGCTATTTTGCCCGTCCCCGAGCCTCCGATCAAGAATTGTTTTTGCCCTAGGGCTGAAAAGCTTGAGAATAGCAGTAAAAGTAGAGTTAGTTTTTTCATAAATTTCTGTAAGTTTGTTTTTTTGTAGTTCTCTACAAATATAATAAATTTATCTTGTCGGGCAAAATCTCACAGCTACTTTAATTTGCAATAACTCTCTCCAGTATATCTAGTGCGCGATTCAATTCCTGCTCGCTTATTACCAAAGGCGGGGCAAGCGTTAGAACATTGCCTGAGGAGACTTTAAAGCTCAACCCTTCCCTCAATGCTGCATATAATATCTCGTTTGCGCGCTCCCAGTTGGCAATTTTCATAGAGCCTGCTTCAATAATTTCCACACCCCACAATAGCCCAACCCCTCGTACATCGCCAATTATGGGATATTTCTGTTTCATTGCCTGCAAGCGCGCATCCATCACAAGGCTTAGTTTTTGAACATGCGCGAGAAGGTCATTCTCTTGGATATAATCCAGAGAAGCGAGTGCAGCCTCGGCAGCAACAGGGTTTTTCTCAAAGGTGTAATGCCCCAGTGATATTTCCTCAGCCACATCCAAACGCTCGTGAGCCAAGAGTGCCGAAAAAGGAATTAGCCCTCCAGCGAGACCCTTGCCCAGAATAATCATGTCAGGATCTACTCCAAAATGCTCGGTTGCAAAAAGTTTTCCCGTGCGCCCCATTGATGTTGGAATTTCATCGAATATTAAAAGCACTCCGTTGCGACGGCATATAGTCGCTATTGTTTGCCAAAATTCAAGATCTGGAATATGGACTGTCGTACTTCTTATGGGTTCGGCAATCACAGCTGCAATATCACCTTCTTTCTCTATGATATATTCAATCTGATCAATAATCATTTCTTGACACTGTGGATATTTGTTCAACGACATATACCCCCTATAGGTGTCAAGCGGTGGAACGTGTATTGCTCCTGGGACCAACGGGCCAATTCCTTTGTGGAACATTTGTTCGCCTCCCACCGAAATCGAATCAAGGTTTGCCCCATGAAACGAATCGTACATTGAGATAGTTTTATAGCGCCCTGTGAAATGACGAGCCAATTTCAGCGCTACACTCACCGAGGAGGCTCCCCCTGGAGTGAACAGCACTCTACGAGGTGAACCCGGAGCAGCCTCAACCAACCTCTTAGCACATTCAGTGGCTGTGGAATTCGCATAACGACGAGGAGAAAACGAGAGTGCATCCATCTGTGCCTGCACTCTATCTATCACATAGCGATTATTGTATCCCAACTGATGAACACTATTGCCATGAAAATCCATATACTGCCTCCCTTGAGCATCTGTGATATAAATCCCCTGTGCTTGGGTAATATTATTCAGACAAGGGGTTGAGAGTGATTGTTTGAGAAAATACTTACTATCCTCCCCTAGCAGCTCCTGAGAGTGAGAATCAAGTGAATCATGCCAATCACAACGCAAAGGGCTAAAATTTGTGTCGCCTTCGGTTTGTAGTACTGTGTGTTTCATGCTCTAGAATAAAGTTTCTTTTGATAACAGAGGCAAGTTTAGTGTATTTCATTGATCTTAGCTATGAATTTATTATTAATAATACATCATAAAAAAAGACCCAGCCTAAATCACAGTGTAGATTTAGGTTGGGTCTTAAACTATTTGAACTTAAGCCTAAGGCTAAGCTTATTTATCTATTGGATACACTATTGTGTGCTTTAGTTTGCAAAAAACAATTTCGCTACTGCCCCTAGAACATCCTCCTCTTTGGCATCAACTCCAAACTCTAGCGATGGCTCTAGATAGTGAAGAGTTCCTTCACGCTCACTCTGGAAACGCTCCTCGCCAGCACCAGTGATATTAATCATCACGATCTTATCACGCTCCACCATTCCTTTTTCCACAGCCTCTATCAACGATGCAACTGCAACCGAAGCTGCAGGGTGAATATCAACCCCTTCGAGATCTTTGAACAACTGTCCTGCCGCCTGAGCCTGGGCATTATGCACCAACATCATATCGCCATCACAATCTTTCAAAGCGTCATACACTCCCCCCGCAATTGAATAAGGAGGTTTGCGGTTCGATAGCACTTTTGCATGGATCTGCTCCACTTGCTCACGCGCTGTTTTATCTTCCAATGGGAATAGTTCTCTTGAGTCTGCCTTCCACGCATCATACATAGGTGAGAATGGTGCATTTTGAGAAAGTATCATTTTGGCTTTATTGGTTCCAAAACGACCATCCTCCAAAAAACGAAGGTTCGCTTCCCATGCTGCAACAGCTCCAGTACCCGAACCAATCGCTTGGAAATAGTAATCAGGAATTTGACCTATGGTGGTCACTGCCGAAAGCATTGTTGTCGACATACCATCACGGCGAGCCACGTTTTTAGCTCCACCCTCTGCCAAGAAACGCTCATCTTTCACAGCGATATTCGAAAGGTGGATAGCATCAAAATAGTCACTACCTGCCTCGCTCACCACCAATTTCACACAAGGGTTCAATGGCTTCTCGCTCCAAAGAGCATTCAGATTATCTTTGGGTACAAAAAGCAAAAGTGGAATATTATTATTCGAACACACATGCGCAAAAGCACGTGCAGTATTACCTGCCGATGCAACAACGAGAATTTTCTCATTGGCAGCATCCAGGCGTCCACACACTGTATAGGCCTCAGTTTCTTTGAAAGAACAAGTCGGCATATTCACGCCTTTCTCTGGCGCATAGCCACTAATGGTGATATATAGATTCTCTAGTCCAAGGTGCTTTGCTAGTGCCTCGCTTTTGTAGGTCGAAGGAGCTGAAGAGCCCTCCAAGGTGCGCGAAATGGGCAGCCACTGAGCAAATTTATATATTCCCCTCTGAGGGTCACCAACCGTTAGTTGCTTATCTTCATAGATCGCACGAATGAGCGATGGCGATGAACACTGAGCATCATCAAGCGTCCATGAGCTATGGTCAAAATCAATACGGCTTGTCAAATAAGTCTTTAATTTATAAGGGGTTGGCTTAAAAGAATTTTTCATTTATTAGCAGTTAAATTTTTATATGCGGCGCAAAGATAAGATTTTATTTTGACTCCATAAAATTTTTAAATATTATTTCTTACGCCAAAACCCTTGTAGATTGAGGGTGTTATCAGATAAAAATAGTATCTTTGCGACTTTGGTAACTACACTTAAAATAATACTATACAGCCATGATGAAAGTCGCAATTTTTCAGCTAGATTCCGCCTACAAACAAGTTCAATGGAATCTAGACAAAGTAGCTCGTTGGGTCGAAGGTCTTTCGGAAGATATTGACCTTTGCGTTTTGCCCGAAATGTTTGCAACTGGTTTTATCACCAAACCCTCTGAGGTTGCCCAAGAGATGGATGGAGAGATCGTGAGTGCAATGACCTCTCTCGCCCAAAGCTCGGGCAAGGCCCTAGTTTTTAGTGCAGCAATAGTCGACACCGACCGAGAGAGTGGGGAAAGAAAATACTACAATCGACTGTTTTTCATCGCTCCCGATGGAGTGCGCCTAGTCTATGACAAACGCCATTTGTTTAGCTTCGGTGGCGAACATAAACATTACAGCGCAGGCAAAAACCACCTAAGTGTTCATTACAAAGGTTGGCGAATTGCTCTTTATATTTGCTATGATCTACGCTTCCCTGTCTTTTCACGAGAGAGCGCACGCTGCGACATGGCGATCTACATTGCTTCGTGGCCAGCGGCTCGCTCCTACGCTTGGTCTACGCTGTTGAGAGCTCGCGCGATTGAAAATCAATGCTACACTCTTGGAGTAAACCGAGCGGGCGATGACCCCGTGGGGCATTACTCGGGCGATTCTGTGGCTCTAGATTTTATGGGCATGCCGCTTGCCGAGGCTACCCCATCATTGGAGTGTTCGCTCAACGTAGAGCTAGAGCTAGGCGCTCAAAAACAATTCCGCGAGGGCTTCCCTGCTATTGCGGATGCTGATAATTTCACCATCAAACTAGAGGACTAACACTGTGGAGCTGGAACTAATACCCCTGAATCTAGAGATTGGCATCCTGCTAATATTATCTGGACTTTTTGTTGGGGTGGTAAACACCTTTGCGGGGGCTGCCTCATCGCTCACCTTGGCTCTTTTTATGGCCTTGGGGATGGATGCAAATATGGCAAACGGCACCAACCGCATACCAGTGATTATGCAGGTAAGCGCTATGTCGTTAGGGTTCAAGAAGGCTGGCTATCTGGATATGAAAACCGCCTCGCGCCTTGGTATTCCAGCTGTCGTAGGAGCAATAATAGGTTCGATTTTTGCAGTCAAGGTAAATCCAGCGCTGTTTGAAATACTACTGGGAACCATACTCATCGTGTTGCTGTTTCTGCTGTTGATGAACCCTCAAAAAATGCTGCGAAGTGGCACCGTAACCCACCGCACACCTAGCACTCTGACCTATCTGTGGTTCTTGGGTGTTGGGCTTTATGGTGGATTTTTCCATGTCGGAGTAGGCTATTTTGTATTGAGTGCATCTATCCTCTCGCTGGGCTACAATCTTATGGAGGCAAACGCTCTAAAAGGATTCATCGTACTGATGTATATACCCATATCACTGGTAATTTTTGCCCTTGAGGGCGAGGTGGTCTATTTATATGGACTGGTACACGGCATTGGCAACCTCATGGGAGCATGGTGGGCGACCCGCAATTCCAAGCGCATCCCCCTTTCGTTTATCCGCTGGGCACTTGTTGTGCTGATTTTAGTGATGGTAGCGGATTTGTTTAAAATAATAGATCTCACTGGTTCGTTAGAGACT
>CAYJLL010000057.1:0-10214 GCA_964370955.1 uncultured Rikenellaceae bacterium
CCCCAACGGGGAGCACGGTTGCTATTGGGCAGCCTTAATACTCCCCTGCGGCACGCACTAAACCATAGAATGACATAAATAGATCCTACAACAACGGACTAAAAAGTCGTGCGAAGCCTTCTTTGAAGGTGTCTTTATGTTTGCGGTTTTCCCAATCGTGCAATCGCAGGTGCTGACACTCTGCCAAATCTGCAATAAACTGGCGTTCGAGCTGAGAAGTAATTTCTCGATTGTAGATCATGGCGGTTATCTCGAAATTGTCGTCAAAGCTGCGTTCGTCCATATTCACTGAACCCACGCTCGAGAAATCACCATCAATAGAGATAGTTTTACTATGATTAAAACCAGTGCGGAAAAGATAAATCTTCACGTTAGCCTCCAGCAATTCTGTGATATAGCTACGTGATGCCCAATGCACCAATTTAGAATCTGAGCGCTCTGGCATCATAATACGCACATCAACCCCACTCAGAGCCGATGCCTTGAGGGCAGCTAGCACTGGGCGATTGGGAATTAAATAGGGAGTAGATATGTAGATATGATCTTTAGCTTTAGATATTTCGCTGAAAAAACACTGCATAATGGATGCCCAATCGGAGTCGGGTCCCGAGGTTGCTATCTGTAAAGATACATCGCCTACAAAACCGTCTCGATGAATCAAATAACGCTCTGCATGGTTAAAAAGATTCTCTTTCGAGGCGAAAAACCAGTCGGTCATAAAGGTGGTTTGAAGCATACGCACTGCCCCACCCTCAATCCTCAGGTGAGTGTCGCGCCAACGCCCCATGCGGTTGCCCACAATGTATCTATCGGCGATGTTCAGACCGCCCGTATAGCCAATTTTGCCATCAATGACAATAATCTTGCGATGGTTGCGATAATTCACACGGCTAGAGAACCACGGAAAAACCACGGGCATAAAACAATGAGCCTTGACCCCCGCTTTTCTTAGACGACGAATAAATCCTTGTTTCAAACTCCAACTCCCCACATCATCATACAAAAATCTAACCTCTACACCCTGCTGAGCCTTTTGCATCAAAATTTCGGCTATCTCACTGCCAATATTATCTAGCTCAAAGATGTAATATTCGAGATGGATAGAGCTCTTAGCGGCCTTGAGTTCTGGGATAATCGCAGAGAAAGTTTCTTCTCCACCATTAAGCACTTTGGCTGAATTGCCACGTGTGAGCAGCGATTTAGAGTTGTTTAATAATAGTCGTACTGTTGCAATATGCGCCTGCACCTCGAGGCATTCGCTTTGGATATTTTGCAGTTGACGAGTTTGGCGTTTAGAGTAGTTATCGATATGGCGAAGGTCGCTTATTTCCTTGCGGTTGAATATCTTACGGCGGCGATAGTTCTGACCAAAAAGCACAAAAAACAGCAGGCCCGCAACTGGCAACAGCACAACCACTGTTATCCAAGCCACAGACTTAACTGGGTCACGCCTATCACTCAATAGGGTCATAACCACCACCACCACCATAATCAAATATAGCAGTAGCACAATATGCCACATATAATCTGCTATCATAGCTACAAACAAAGATACTATTTTTATTCTAAAATAGCAAAAATCCAAGGATCTTCAATATTATTTTTTTTCCGCAGAAAAAAGTTATAAATTTGTTATTTGAAATAAACCTTAACCACAAATTAACAAAAGATGATAAAAGAGAGAGATGATGTAGTGATTCGCTTTTCTGGCGATTCAGGAGATGGCATGCAGCTCACAGGAACTTTGTTTTCTGACGCTTCGGCCTTGATGGGAAATGGCGTATCGACCTTCCCTGATTTCCCTTCTGAGATTCGTGCCCCTCAGGGAACAATCGCTGGTGTGTCTGGCTTTCAGGTTCACATGGGTTCCAAAAAAATAATCACCCCCGGAGATTTCTGCGACATGCTTGTTGCGATGAACCCTGCTGCGCTATGCGCAAATGTTAAATGGCTAAAACCTAGCGCAACCATCCTTATCGATAGCGACAGTTTCAACGCTCGCAATATTGAAAAGGCTGGATTTACTAGCGATAACCCCATTGAGGAGCTCTCACTAGAGAACCACAATGTGATTTTCGCTCCCCTGAGCACAATGACCAAAGAGGCTGTTGCAGAAAGTGGATTGGACGCAAAGGGCGCTCTAAAGTGCAAAAATATGCTCGCATTGGGAGTATGTTTTTATCTGTTTAATCGCTCATTGGAACACACTTTCAAATATCTTGAGACAAAATTTGCAAAAAAACCTCAAGTTGCACAGGCCAACAAAGATGCTCTTCAAGCTGGCTACAACTATGCTGGAAATGCTCACATCTTTGCCGACACCTACAATATCAAGCCAGCGACTTTGACAAAAGGCAAATATCGCACCATCTCTGGCAATCAAGCCACAGCTTGGGGATTTATTGCCGCATCAGAGAAATCGGGGCGTCCGCTATTTTGCGGCTCCTACCCCATCACTCCTGCAACTGCAATCCTAGAGGAGCTAGCAAAGCGCAAAGATCTAGGAGTTAAAACCCTGCAAGCGGAAGATGAAATTGCTGGTATTTGTACTTCAATTGGAGCTGCCTATGCAGGTAATTTTGCCGTTACTACCACCTCTGGCCCAGGACTTTCGCTCAAATCAGAGGCTATGGGCTTGGCTGTAATTAGCGAGCTACCACTGGTGATTGTCAATGTTCAGCGCGGAGGTCCTTCCACTGGACTTCCAACCAAAACCGAGCAGGCAGACCTACTTCAAGCCCTTTGGGGACGCAACGGAGAGTGTCCGATGGTAGTAATGAGCGCATCCAGCCCTTCGGACTGTTTTGATGCCGCCTTTACCGCTGGAAAAATAGCCTTAGAACACATGACCCCTGTATTGTTACTCACCGACGGCTTTATTGCCAATGGCTCTGAGCCTTGGTTGATTCCTTCGATGGCAAACTATCCTCGTATTAACCCTCCTTTGATTCATGAAAAACCAGAAGGTGGATACATCCCCTACAAACGAGACGAAAAACGATTGGCTCGTTCGTGGGCTTTGCCTGGAACTCCAGGATGCGAGCACCGCATCGGGGGGTTGGAAAAAGATTTCTTAAAAGGTTCGCCCTCACACGACCCTGCAAACCACCAAAAAATGGTGAATATTCGTGCTGAGAAAGTTGCTCGTGTGGCAGAATTTATACCCGAGGCTGAAGTCTATGGCGACAAGAGCGGAGATATATTGGTGATTGGTTGGGGAGGTACTTTCGGGCATCTTCGTTCGTGTGTGGATGAAATGCGCGAGGAAGGGACTTCAATTTCGCATCTTCACCTTAACTTTATTAACCCTCTCCCAAGGGGTCTAGAGGCGATATTGGAAGGCTTCAAAAAAATAATTGTATGTGAGTTGAACATGGGTCAGATGGCTGGCTATTTGAAACAGAATTTCCAAAAATTCGAATTCCTACAACATAACAAGGTCGAGGGACTACCCTTCACAGTAGATGAACTACGTGAGGTTTTCTCTAACTTGAAATAACAACATTATTACCTACTTAATCAGACTAAAAAAATGATAAAATATACACCAGTGGATTTCAAGAGCGACCAAGAGGTTAAATGGTGCCCAGGATGTGGCGACCATGCTATTTTGAGCTCTACACTAAAAGCACTTCCCGAGGTTGCCCAAACACTCAACTACGCCCAGCATCGCTTTGCTTTCATTAGCGGAATTGGCTGTTCTAGTCGTTTTCCTTACTATGTTAACACCTATGGCTTCCATGGTATCCACGGACGTGCGGCAGCTATTGCCACAGGCGTTAAGGTTGCCAACCCAACGCTTTCGGTTTGGATGGTAACTGGCGATGGAGACTCGCTTGCTATCGGTGGTAATCACTTTATCCACGCCATCAGACGCAATGTAGATCTAAATATTCTACTCTTCAATAATCAGATCTATGGCCTAACTAAGGGGCAATACTCCCCCACCTCGCCCATAGGCACTGTCACGAAAACCTCTCCTTATGGTACAATTGAACACCCATTCTTGGCTGGCGAACTTGTACTAGGAGCGCGTGGAACTTTCTTTGCTCGTTGCATTGATATGGATGTCAAACTCACCCAGGAGTGTCTTGTTGCATCATCTCGCCACGACGGAGCTTCGGTTACGGAGATACTTCAAAACTGTGTGATCTTTAATAATGATTGGTACAAAAGTTTTGCAAGCCGCGATCTACGTGCAGAGAATACCATTGTATTGCGCCACCTTCAGCCAATGATTTTTGGCAAGGACATGGATAAAGGCCTGATATTGGATGGATTGAAACTAAAGGTTGTTAAGATAGGCGAGAATGGCATCACCGAGAATGACATTTTGGTACACAACGCCCAAGAGCCTAATCCTTCAATCCACATGATGCTCGTAAACATGAAGGCACCCGATATGCCTATTGCGCTTGGAATCATTCGCGATGTCAAGGATCACACCTACGATGATCAAGTTAGAGACCAACTCATCGAGGTAAAAATGCATTCAAATATTCTCAATATGGACGACCTGCTAAATTCAGGCAACACTTGGGAAGTCGAATAAGATAGCAAACCAATACAGCAAAAAAGTAAGAGGGATTTTCTGGTAACACCAAAGATCCCTCTTATTTTTTTATATTTTCACAAGCGACTACCTAGGAAAGCTCCATCTATCGGTAAACAAATTCTTGGAGTAAAGCTCATAATTTGTTGCCCAAGGCGATAGAGTCCATAATTGCGATGGCAAATCAGAAGATATAGCCACATCAAAACTAGTATTACCATAGGCGTCAAAATCAAGGCTACCGCCCATATTTCTGATTGTAGAGATTCCTAGATTTAGAGTTGGTCCCAAAGAAGCCTCAAAGTTGCCTATATCACTAATTCTTGTTTTGAGATTTAGAATGACACTAGTTGAAGCTTTAAGATTAACCACCGATGAAATATTGGCAAATTGAAGATCATCAGGGTGTTGAGTTTGATGGATAGATTCCCTGATAGAATTCCATCCTCTGCCATGCTCAAATTGCATTCCAGTGGAGTATGAGCCCGTGAACTTAACAGGTATCTGCAAATCTACTCCTTTATCGAGTTCGATATCAACACTGGCCACAATATCAGCCGTAACATCTATGACAACCGGCACATCGCCTACCATAAAAATAGCATGATAGCTCTGTGGGGCAGATAAATTTATATCGGTCTGCTCGCAATGACAAGCCCCTTTAGAGTTTACGATATTAATATCAGATTCTATTTCATACTCTCCGGTGAAGAGGGTTTTGAATTGATTCAACTCTCTCTGTGGGCTAACACTCAAACTAATACTAGCGTAAGGGTTAAAACTCCATCTCACATCAGTTCCAACATTATTATTGAAAGCCTCATCAGCCGAATTGCATTTAAAGATTTCGTTTCCTTGGAAAACAATTTCCATATCAGTAACAGATGATTTGTTTGAGTTAAACCTAGCCATATCTATCACTAATAAATCATTGTGAATATTGGTAAATTCTCCATCTGAGTGAGGGTGAATCAACCCGATCATCTCTCCGTTCACTCTTAGGCATTCGGGCGAAACATGTAGTACGCTAGGGTGAAGCACCTCTCTCTGCTCTTGGCTTTTGGAGTTGGCGGGTTGTTCGCTAAATGGTTTAGTGTTTAGAACAACATCTACATTGGATAGGATCTGTGAAATATCGATTATTGAACCATAAAAATAAAAGTTACTGGGTCTATTTTCGAGTGCGTCAATCTGCATATAAACAGGTCGCTGTTCGATAGATGGCCAGATGGTGAGAATATCACCTTTTTGGGGGTGAAAATCTAGACGAGTTAAGAATGATTTACTGATCCTGGCTTCAACAGTGTCGCCAGTTAATAATATACTAAGTTCATCGGGAGAATCGGCATCAAAATAGTTGAAAGACATTAACCTAAACACATTTTCTACTTCTTCTCCCTCCACAACAATCTCGGCACGATGGCAAGAGCCCCCCACAATAGTGAACGTGAAATATAAAACTATACTTAATAGAAGGAATCTCATTGCTTTCTACAAACTAAATTCGACAATACCCGACTCAAGCTCCCCTGTCCTAGACTTTATACAATGACCTTATGTATCTTTAAATACATATCTATTTTGACTTTAGCGTACACTCCACGAGATTTCTAATATTCGTAAGGCTCACTATAGATAGATACTCTTTTGCTGGGTTGCGACCCCAAGCAAATAACAGCGCAGCATATTAAGTGCCGTAACAGACGCTTTTTCCATGTTCTGTTCTCGTAGGGTTCCAAATCTCATTCGTTGACTCATCACTCCAGATGGAGTCGCTAGCGCTATCCAAACAGTTCCAACTGGTTTATCTTCAGTTCCACCATCTGGACCTGCAACACCAGTTGTCGAAAGAGCATAATCACTCCCAGTGATGGTCTTTACCCCTAGTGCCATAGCCTCGGCAACTTCGGCACTCACAGCACCTTTGTCCATCAAAACATCCCAATCAATCCCCAATGCGTCGCGTTTGAGTTCATTGGAATAAGCCACCACGCCACCTCTAAAATATTCAGAAGAGCCTGCCATCGAAACTATCTTCTTTGACATCGTTCCTCCTGAACAACTCTCAGCCAATGAAAGAGTTGCCCCCGATTGAACCAACAGTTCTGCAAGTTTTGACTCCACACTACAAGGTTCATCTCCAAGATAGGCATCGCCAATTATCTGTGAGAGTTCTTCAAATTGCTTTTCAAACTCCTTGTGTGCCATCTCTCCATCAACATCATAGGCAGATAGCCGCAGACGGATTGACGAAGCATTAGGAAGATAAGCTAGGCTCACCCACTCTGGCAGCGCCATCTCCCAAGGTTCTATTTTTTCACTTAGGATACTTTCGGGTAGGCCAAAAGTCATTACTGTTTTGTGCACCACACTACGCAGCGAGAATTTTTCTTGAATCAGCGGAATCACTCTTTCTGTAAGAAGATGTTTCATCTCAAAGGGTACCCCTGGCATAGATACCAAGATATGTCCCTCGCGCTCCATAACCATCGCAGGAGCCGATCCATTATCGTTTTTTAGAACCCTACAACCACGAGGCACATCGGCTTGAGATTGATTAGATTCATTAAACTCAATACCCCTCACCTCGAGCATCGCTCTCACGTGCTCAAAGGTTTCTTCATCACGCACTAGCTCCACCTCGAAGAGTTTTGCTAGGATATGTTTGGTTATATCGTCTTTGGTTGGCCCTAGCCCACCAGTTACTATCACCACCTGCGATTCGTTCAATGCGCAATCCAGCGTGCGAAGAATATCGTCTGCACGATCGCCCACAGCCACACGCCTAACCACAGGGAGGCCAATGTGTGAGAATTGCTGCCCGATAAAAGCAGAGTTTGTGTCGACTACCTGCCCAATGAGCAGTTCATCGCCTATCGTAACTATCTGTGCTGTAACCATTTTATATTATTCCTCCGAAGAAAGATTCTTCACAATGTGTCGGTTGATTTTCTTAGGCATTCCAGGGCCGCCATAAATAAACCCAGAATATATCTGGACCAATGAAGCTCCTGCATCCAACATTGCCTGTGCATCCTCGGGGGTCATCACGCCTCCAACACCTATAATTGGTAGTTTGCCTTGGGTTTTTTCATGTATGTATCGCACCATATTGCGCGAACGCTCCGTCAGTGGACAACCACTCATTCCTCCATTACCGATTTGCTGAACTCTCTCGCTGCTAACTGACAATCCTTCACGTGAGGTAGTGGTGTTTGTGGCTACGATTCCATCAATCTTACATTCCTTCACAACATCGATCATCACATCCACTTGCTCATCGCCCAAATCGGGTGAGATTTTAATTAGAATAGGACGATAGTCACTCTGACCCTTGCGAAACTCTTTGAGTCCTCTTAGCAACTCGATAGTCCCTTCCTTGCTTTGTAGTTTTGTCAGGTTAGCAATATTTGGGCAACTGATATTCACTACAAAATAATCTACATAATCATACATAGATCTAAACAATTTCAGATAATCCGCTGCTGCATCTTCGTTTGGAGTAGCGGTATTTTTGCCTATGTTTCCACCAATTATCAATTTTGGATTACGGCGACGCAGGTTTTTCACTGCAGCCTCAACGCCATTATTATTAAAGCCCATACGGTTAATCAAGGCTCCATCTTCGGGCACTCTGAAACAGCGAGGTTTTGGGTTTCCACTTTGAGCCTTTGGGGTTACGGTTCCAATTTCGACAAAACCAAAACCCATCGCACCAAACATTTCATAACACTCTGCGTTTTTGTCAAGACCCGCTGCCAGTCCAATAGGATTTGGGAAGGTCAGACCGAAAACCTCTCGTTCGAGTTTCTCGTTGCGGTAGTTATACATTGCTCTAGTGAGCGATTTTGCACCGGGGACATACTTCATAGTACGAAGTCCACCGATAACTATATTGTGAATGGTTTCGGGTTGAAATTTGAATAACAACGGTCGAATTACACTCTTATACATTGTCTTGAGATTTAAGATTTCTTGTTTATTTTGAAGTAAGAATCAGATAGCTCGCCCCACTAGATAATGGGGCGCAAACTAGTGACGCATTGCACGTTCCATATCACGTTTGCTATCTTTCTCTTTGAGATGTTCGCGCTTGTCGTAGCTCTTACGACCACGACCAAGGCCCACGACGAGCTTTGCCAGCCCGCGATCATTTATAAAGACTTTCAGCCCCACCATTGTGGCTCCTTTGTCTTGG
The DNA here is from genome assembly GCA_964370955.1 of uncultured Rikenellaceae bacterium. Lineage (GTDB taxonomy): Bacteria > Bacteroidota > Bacteroidia > Bacteroidales > Rikenellaceae > Mucinivorans. The sequence goes on from CAYJLL010000057.1 coordinate 8,751, forward strand.
AGCGAACGAGCGATGCGGCGTAGTTCTTTCTTTTGTAACAGAAGTTTGCGATCACGCTTCGGAGCGTGATTATTATAGGTTCCCCAGTGATATTCAGCAATGTTCATCCCCTTGACAAACAATTCACCATCATGCAGATAGCAATAACAATCCACAAGGGACGCCTTACCCAATCTGAGCGATTTGATCTCCGTACCAGTGAGCACAATACCACTAACCCAAGTTTCGCTTATTTCATAGTCGAAACTGGCTCGGCGGTTTTTGATTTCCACGGATTTATATTGAGACTTTGCTGACATGCTCGGTGAGTACTGAATTATTTTACAAAGGTACGAACTTAATTGGTCATTTACAAAAAACCGACCACACTAACTCTGACCATTAAACATTAAAGCGGAAGTGCATAATATCTCCATCTTGCACTACATATTCTTTACCCTCGACTGCTAGTTTGCCAGCCTCGCGAATAGCCGCCTCCGAACCATAAGAAACATAGTCCTCATATTTAATCACTTCTGCACGAATAAACCCACGCTCAAAGTCGGTGTGGATCACTCCTGCGGCCTGAGGCGCTTTCGAGCCTTTTTTATAGGTCCAAGCGTGAGTTTCTTTTTCGCCAGTGGTGAAATAAGTTTCTAGCTCCAGTAGTGAATAAGCTGCTTTAATCAAACGAGCCACTCCACTCTCCTCAAGCCCTAGGTCGCTCAAAAACTCTTGGCGCTCCTCGAAACTCTCAAGTTGAGCAATATCTTCTTCGATTGCCGCAGCGATAATCAACATCCCAGCATTCTCACCCTCGATAGCCTTAGCAACAGCAGCTGTATGCTCGTTACCTTCAACTGCACTACCCTCGTCTACGTTACAAACATATAGGATAGGTTTTGAAGTCAAAAGACACATCTCATCACAGAGAGCCTGCTGCTCAGCATTATCAAACTCAACAGTACGAGCTGAAAGCCCTTGCAACAAAGCATCATTCAAACGAGAGAGCACCTCCATCATTTTTTGAGCTGTTTTGTCGCCAGCGGCTGCTTGTTTTTTATTTTTTGAGATTCGCCCCTCAACCGTCTCTAGGTCTTTCAATTGAAGTTCAGTATCGATAATTTCTTTATCTCTCACCGGGTCTACCCCTCCGTCTACGTGGGTGATATTGTCGTTCTCAAAACAACGCAACACGTGGATAATAGCATTAGTCTCACGGATATTGCCCAAAAACTTATTACCCAAACCCTCGCCCTTTGAGGCGCCTTTCACTAGACCTGCAATATCTACAATTTCAATGGTTGTAGGTACAATTTTCTTTGGATTGTCAATCGAGGCAAGTTTGATTAGTCGCTCATCGGGTACAGTGATTACCCCCACATTGGGTTCGATTGTACAGAAAGGGAAGTTTGCTGCCTGCGCTTTAGCGCTAGAGAGTGAATTAAAAAGTGTCGATTTACCTACGTTGGGAAGACCAACAAT
>CAYJLL010000058.1:0-2301 GCA_964370955.1 uncultured Rikenellaceae bacterium
GCCTCACTGACTGCCTCGAACGATCCGTTGATTGTGATTGATGGCGTGCCTGTTTCCAACAGTGGAGTGGATGGTATGCCCAATATGCTCTCGACCATCAACCCCAATGACATTGCATCGTTTGTGGTGCTCAAGGATGCCTCGGCGACCGCCATCTATGGCTCGCGTGCATCGAATGGTGTGATACTTATCACCACCAAAAAAGGCTCTGCGGGAGAGGTGAAATTCAACTACAACAGCAGCTTTGGAGTTGCAACTAACACCAAAACAGTGGATGTACTCTCAGCGGAGGAATACAGGGAGTTTATTCTAGGCGCATTTCCCGCAACCAGCACTTTGGGTATTGCCGCTCAGGCAATGATAGGAGACGCCTCAACCAACTGGCAAGATCTGATCTACCGTAATGCCTTTATCACAGACCAAAACGTGAGCGCCTCGGGCACAGCCGGAAAATGGCTACCCTATCGCCTCTCGCTGGGCTACACCAATGAGAGCGGCACGCTAAAGACCTCGAATGTGGAGCGTAGTACGCTAAATATAGCTCTATCGCCAACACTTTTGGACGATCACCTAAAAATCAACGTCAACGCTAAGGGATTCCTAGGCGACAACACCTTTGCCAATGGTGGTGCGATTAATAGCGCGGCTTTCTTCGACCCAACTCAATCCATCTATATGGATGGCAAAAGCAACGGTTGGTTCAATTGGTACACCTCTGATGGTAAACCCTCAACACTTGCACCCGAAAATCCTCTCTCACTGCTGTATGACAACTATAGTCACTCAAACTCTAAGCGTCTCACGGGGAACGTGCAAATCGATTATAAGATGCATTTTCTACCCGATCTACGATTCAATTTAAACCTTGGACTAGATGTGACCGATGCAAATAACAACTATGGCACCAACCCTGGTTCATATGCCTCAGATAAGGATTCTGATTTCCCTGGCATTGGTCGCTACTCACAGAAACAGACCCTCAACAACGACAAACTCCTTGAGGCCTACCTTGCCTATGGCAAAGAATTAGGCGACCATAAGTTTGATTTCATGAGCGGTTACTCTTGGCAGCACTTTGCTCACCAAACCGATGTTTCGACCTTCGAGAACACCACTAACAGCCTCTACAACAACACCCCCTTCAAGACCGAATACTACTTGGTTTCGTTCTTCGGGCGTGCGAACTATTCTTACAAGAATAAATATCTATTCACCGCCACCCTGCGCAATGACGCGTCTTCTCGTTTTGCTCAGGATGTTCGCTGGGGTCTGTTTCCCTCGCTAGCTTTCTCTTGGAATATGAAAAACGAAGAGTGGTTGAAGGATTCAAAATTTATCGACGTTCTAAAACTACGCGCCAGCTGGGGTGAGACTGGCCAGCAAGATATCGGACAGGGCAACTATCCCTACATCCCCATCTATGTGCTCTACAATTCGCCCTCCTCTATGTATCCTGTGGATGGAGAGTATGTGAATGTGCTAAAACCCCTAGGCTACAACAAAAATGTTAAGTGGGAGACCACCGAGACTATCAACCTAGGTGTGGATTTCGGATTCTTAGACTATCGCCTGCGTGGTAGTGTGGATGTGTACGATCGCACCACCCACGATCTGCTAAATGTTGTACCTATCCCCCTAGGGTCTAACTTCACAAATGCTATTATCTCTAATATTGGTAGCATGAAAAACAGAGGTGTAGAACTTTCGCTAGAGGGAACCATCATCGATCAGCCAGACCTAAAAATGGATCTGGGTGTAAGCGGTACTTTCCAGAGCACTAAAATCACCAAACTAACGGCAACCGACAACGAGGACTTCGGAATCCTTGTGGGTGGTATCGAATCGGGAACCGGTAGCAACATACAGCTCCACCGTCTAAACCACACCCCCTACACCTTTTTCACCTATCAGCAGGTGTATGACGAAAATGGCAATCCTATCCAGAATGCTCTAGTGGACAGAGATGGCGATGGCCAAATCACCGAGGCCGATCGCTATATGACCGACAAGAGTCCAACCCCTGATTTCTATTTCGGTGTGAATATGTCTTTGAGCTATAAGAACTGGAACTTTGGATTCAATGGTCACGGCAGTGTGGGTAACTGGGCATACAACGATTTTGCTGCTGGCAACAGCACCACCTATGCTAGCTATGTTGGACTGGGTTACTTAACTAATATGGCTAGTACGGCTTTCAACACTGGTTTCACGGGTGTGAACTCAACAGCTCAGATTTCTTCAGATCTATTCCTAGAGAATGCTTCTTTCTTTAGAATGGACGACATTAACGTGGGCTACACT
>CAYJLL010000058.1:2311-10024 GCA_964370955.1 uncultured Rikenellaceae bacterium
CTTTCAACAAACTTGGCAAAACCAAGATGAAATTGCGTACCTCGCTTTCGGTTCAAAACGCGTTTGTTATAACAAAATACAGCGGTCTTGATCCTGAAAATAGTGGTATCGACAATAACATCTGGCCAAGACCACGCACCTTTACACTGCGCCTAAATCTTGATTTTTAATCATCCACAACAATTACAATTATGAAACTACAAAATATAGCATTAGCTCTAGCGGCAAGCACAACGCTTCTCTCGTGCGTTAAGGATCTCGACACCGAACCTCTAAACGAGACCGACTTCACTGTCAATGTTGCATACTCAACCCCCCAGAGTTACGCTCAGGGTCTAGCTAAGATATATGGCGGTTGGGTCTTGGTTGGCGAAAACGAGGGATCCTCGAATATCGATGTTGCTGATCCCGGTACCAGTGAGCTTAACCGTGCGTTTTGGTCCCTACAGGAAATTCCTACAGATGCGGTGAAATGCGCCTGGACAGACTCATGGGTGGGTGATGTAAACAAAAACCAATGGACAACAGCCGAAAACACTGTTATCCAAGCCGCCTATACTCGTATATTGGTCTTGGCTACAGAGGCAAGCGAGTATTTGGTTCAAACCTCTGATGAGAAACTTTCCGAAAGAGGTGTGAGTGGCGAGCTGTATACCAAAATCCAAGAATATAGAGCAGAAACCCGTTTCCTTCGTGCCTATGCCTATTGGATGGGTTTGGATCTGTTTGGCAACCTGCCTTTTGTGGACGAAAACAGCCCTATTGGTACAACCGAACTTCCTCCCTACTACACCAGCGTGCAGCTTTTTGAGTTTATCGAAAAAGAACTGCTTGGACTAACAGAGAATCCTAATTTCAAGGCTCAGGGCACAAGAATCTATCCTCAAGTAGACAAGGCCGCAGCATGGGGTTTGCTCGCACGACTCTATATAAATGCCAGTGTTTATATAGGCTCCGACCGCTCGGAGGATGCTAAGACTGCCGCTGCGAATGTTATCAACGGGGGCGCCTACGGTCTGGCTCCTGTGTATGAACAACTGTTCATGGGCGACAATGGTGAAAACCCACAAACCCAGCGTGAGTTTATCTTCTCGACTGCCTACGATGGTCAAAAAACCAAATCATGGGGTGGCACAACCTTCATCCTTGCTGCCGCCACTGGCGCTAGCGACGAGGCTGCTAAGGAGGCTATCGGCGCGAGCGATTCGTGGGCTGGACTTCACACCGACGAAGATTATCTTGCAAGCTTCTTTGGTGTTAGCGGGGTGAATGTTGAAAGCGGAGCGTTTAGTGTCGCAGGGGGTGATGTCCGCGGGGAATTATTCGCCATTAAAGGTCGTGAGGAGCGAGAGATACTCGACCCATTAGTACATGCTCAAGGATGGGTGTCTACGAAATTTTCTAACCGCAACACCGCGGGGAGCACCTCTAACGCAGGAGTATTCTCCTCGACCGACTTCCCTAATATGCGCTATGCCGAGATGTTACTTATCTATGCCGAGGCAAATCTGCGCAGTGGAGGTTCGGGCAGCGATGCAACTGCACTTGGCCATCTAAACGATGTGCGTCAGAGAGCTGGAATCAACACCCCTATGTCGAGTTATACGCTAGAGGACATTTTCGAGGAATGTTCGCGTGAATTTTTCTTCGAGGCTCACCGCCGCACCGACCTTCGTCGTTTTGGCCGCTACTCGAGCGGTGATTACCTATGGAAATGGAAAGGTGGAGTATTGGATGGAGCGGCTCTGAGCTCGCACCTCGAGATATACCCTCTAGTTGCCGAAGATGTGAACGTAAATACTAATCTCACTCAAAACCCAGGTTATTAATCTTTTTAACAAACAAGGGAGCCTCTTTTACCCTTAAAATAACTTCAAGGAAGAAATCATCATAAAACAAGGCATAGAATTACCGTAATGCTTTCACCAAAGGGTGTTACTATAATTTTATGCTGAGTGACATAAGACAAATGAGAAACAAACTATAGATTTATGAAAAAACTAAAATATCTAATGGCACTGCTAGCCTCCACGGTCTTGGTGTCGTCTTGTAACAATAATTTGGAGATCGTCTCCACTAATCCTTCCACATTTAAAGCTCCCTCGTTTACGGCTTTTGATGGCGGAGAGGGGGAGATAGTAGTCAGCGAAACCAACCAAGCCAATGAGCTTAAGATTCAGTGGAGCGCAGCGGATTTTGGCTACCCTGCCGCTGTGAACTACACTCTTGAGGGTAGTTTTAGCGTTAACACTAAAGACACCACCTTGGTTTTTGCCAACACCTCAACCCCTAGTGCTACTCTTAGCTATGAGACTATCAACAAGCTCATTCTCAGCACGGGCGTTACCGCAGGAACTCAAACTTCAGTAGAGCTAGAGCTGAACGCTTCGATTAGCTCGGCCTACACCACCCAAAAAAGCACCTCCACTCTGACAATCAATGTCACTCCCTTCAAGGTTGCCTACCCTAAGATGCTCTATGTAGCAGGGGGATATACTACAAACGGTTGGAATCCCGCTGCCTCGCCAAGGGTGTTTATCACCGACGAGGACAAGGGGGTCTACAATGGTATTGTAAATGTGGACAACGATGGTTTTGAGTTTAAATTCTTAGGACAAGCAGACTGGAATCCTATTCAGTATGGTGGTGAGATGAGTAAACTTGTCGAGAAGTTTCCCGACGGTTCTGATCCTGCGAATATCACCGATCTGAAAGGAAAAACCGCCTTCTACCACATGAATGTGGATGTGAAAAACCTCAAGGCGACCGCCAAGGCTATCTCGACTATTTCGCTTGTGGGTGGTGCGACCGATATAGGATGGGATCCCTCAAAGTCACTACCTTTTGCACCCAAGGCAACCACCGGTCCTGATTCTTATGTTTGGGTTCTCAGTGGGGTCAATCTCAAAGCGGATGGCTTTAAGATACTCTTCAACAATAGTTGGGATAATGCCCTAGGAGCAAACGGAGGAAGTGCTGATTTTGTTTTCTCAGGCGGCGATGCTAAATTTAGCGAAAGCGGCATCTATGACATCGAACTTGATCTAGCAAATTACCCCTACAAAGCAACTTTTACTAAAAAATAATAACAACAAAATAGACAAATGAAAAAAGTATCTTTAAAAATCTGCGCCGCTCTGCTGGCTATGACTGTGAGTCAAGGGGTGTTTGCGCAACAACTAAGTTCGCCTAATGGCAACTTTAAACTTGATTTCAGCGTAAACTCAAAGGGCGAGCCTGTGTATGAATTAGACTACAAGGGCGCAGAGGTAGTCAAGCCCTCGAAATTGGGCCTAGAGCTCAAAGAAGGCGCGAGCCTCATGGATGGTTTTACCATTGCCGATGTTAAAAACTCAACCTTCGACGAAAGTTGGAAGCCCGTTTGGGGTGAGGAGGCCGAGATTCGCAACCATTACAACGAGATGGCAGTGACCCTCAATCAAGCCAAGGAGGATAGGAATATCATCATCCGCTTCCGTCTGTTCAACGATGGGCTAGGTTTTCGCTATGAGTTCCCTCTGCAAAAGAACCTCAACTATTTTGTAATCAAAGAGGAACGCTCGGAGTTTGCAATGACGGGCGATCACAAGGCTTTTTGGATCCCCGGAGACTGGGACACCCAAGAGTACAACTACGTTGAAACCAAACTATCGCAAATAGGTCCTAAGATGGATTCAGCCTACACCTACAATGTCTCGCAGGAGAAAATCTCGGACTGGGCAGTTCAGACCGCACTTCAAATGAAGAGCGAAGATGGTTTGTATATCAACCTTCACGAGGCAGCACTAGTGGACTACTCATGTATGCACCTAGAGCTCGACCCTGAGACTATGACTTTCACCTCGGTGCTAACTCCCGATGCAAATGGCGACAAGGGTTACATACAAGCCCCAGCGGTATCGCCATGGAGAACCGTTATTGCCAGTGACGATGCGCGTGATATACTTGCCTCGCGCATAACGCTCAACCTCAACGAGCCTTGTGCTATCGAGGATCCCTCGTGGATCAAACCAGTTAAGTATATTGGTGTGTGGTGGGAGATGATAACAGGTCACAGCTCGTGGACCTACACCGACGATGTTCTATCGATGAAACTCGGTCAGACCGACTACACTAAAACCAAACCCAACGGTCGCCATGCTGCAAATAACGACAAGGTGAAGCGCTACATCGACTTCGCAGCAGAACACGGTTTCGACCAGGTCTTGGTTGAGGGTTGGAACGAAGGTTGGGAAGATTGGTTTGGCAACTCTAAGGATCTAGTGTTCGATTTCCAGACTCCTTATCCTGACTTTGACATTAAAATGCTCAATGAATATGCCAAGAGTAAGGGCGTAAAGCTAATGATGCACCACGAGACTTCGGGTTCGCTACGCAACTACGAGCGTCACATGGACGATGCCTACCAACTGATGGTTGATCATGGCTACAATGCTGTCAAAAGCGGATATGTGGGAGATATTATCCCACGAGGTGAGTTCCACTATGGTCAGTGGGCGGTGAACCACTATCTGTATGCGGTAAAAAAAGCTGCCGAATATGGCATCAGTGTTAATGCCCACGAGGCAGTTCGCCCAACGGGTCTTGCGCGTACCTACCCTAACCTATTGGCAAACGAATCGGCGCGAGGAACAGAATATGAATCTTTCGGCGGTAATACTCCTTTCCACACAACAATCCTGCCTTTCACTCGCCAGATCGGAGGTCCTATGGACTACACCCCTGGCATCTTTGATGTTCACATGGAATTCCTTGGTCACGACGACCACTCGGTAGTTCTAACCACTCTTGCCAAACAATTGGCCTACTATGTGACGATGTACAGCCCTCTTCAAATGGCTGCCGATTTGCCATCAAACTACGAAAAACACATGGATGCCTTCCAGTTTATCAAGGATGTAGCAGTGGACTGGGAGAAATCGATCTATCTTCAGGCCGAACCAGGCGACTATCTAACCATTGCTCGCAAGGCTAAGGGAACAGGTGAATGGTTTGTGGGTGGTATTACCGATGAGCAAAAGCGTACAGCCAAATTCACCCTTGACTTCCTTGAGCCAGGCAAACAATACCTAGCAACTGTATATGCTGATGCTCCAGATGCAGACTATCAAACCAATCCAACAGCATACACCATCACCAAGGGACTAGTGGACTCTAAGACCATAGCCGAGATTGACATGGCACGCAGTGGCGGTTTTGCAATCAGCATCATCGAGGCTCCATCTAACACCAAGGGACTAAAAAAACTAAAATTCTAAACAACCTGCCCTAGGGCATAATTATTAACATTCTCCATAGGGGAATCCGCAAGATTAGTTTACATTTGTGGGTTTCCCTATTGGATTTTTCTAAGATTAATGATAATGAAAAAAATAATCTATTCGACCCTGCTCTCCGCCACACTACTTGCGTGTGGAAAGCAACCCAAAGCTCAAGAATCAGAGCAGGCAGATCGCAAGATTGTCATCTATCAGGTTTTCACCCGACTCTTTGGCAGCGATAATCCCTCGCCCATCTACAACGGCACTTTGGAGCAAAACGGCATTGGTAAGTTCTCAGACTTTTCTACCACAGCCCTCGACTCGATTCGATCGATGGGCATCACCCATATCTGGTACACTGGCATTATTGAACACGCTTCAGTCTATTCGCTAGACACCACAGGAGGTAACCACCAAGGGGTTATCAAAGGTCGCGCGGGCTCGCCCTATGCCATCAAGGACTACTATGACGTGAACAACTACCTCGCCGACAACCCCACTGTGCGCATGGAGGAATTCGACTCTCTCCTCTCTCGCACCCACCGTTCGGGTATGAAAGCGATTATAGATTTTGTTCCCAACCACCTAGCCAGAGTCTATCATTCGGATATGGCGCCTCAGGGGGTAGAGAATTTTGGAACAAAGGACGATAACACCGTGGGGTTTGCCCCTAATAACAATTTCTATTACATTCCCTCTGTGGAGCTAGAGCCTCAGTTCGACACCCACCACAAAGGAACCCCATACAGGGAATACCCTGCAAAGGTAACGGGCAATGATGTTTTCTCGGCGACACCATCCAAGGGAGATTGGTATGAAACCGTCAAACTAAACTATGGTGTAGACTATCAAAACGATCGCAAAGAACACTTCGACCCCATTCCCGACACATGGCTCAAGATGCGAGATATATTGATGTATTGGGCAAAAAAAGGGGTTGATGGTTTTAGATGTGATATGGCAGAGATGGTACCCTCGAGATTTTGGGGCTGGGTTGTTGAGGAGGTAAAAAAGAGCTACCCCGAAGTGGTATTCATTGCCGAGATCTACAATCCGCTATCCTATGGGCAATATATAGATAAAGGAAAATTCGACTACCTCTACGATAAAGTGGGACTGTATGACACCCTAAAAAGCGTTGTTCAGGGTCGCTCAAAGAGCATAGCTATCAGTCAATCACGCGAAAATGTTGCAGCGGTTCAGTCCCACATGCTAAACTTCCTTGAGAACCACGACGAACAGCGCATCGCATGGCATGAATTTGCAGGCTCTCCTGCGGCAGGGTTGCCGATGATGACCATCTCTACTCTGAGTGATAACATCCCTATGATGATTTATTTTGGCCAAGAACTTGGAGAGAGAGCGACTGATTCTACGGGATTCTCGGGAGCGGATGGACGCACAACTATCTTTGATTTCTCGAGCGTGGCATCGGTTCAGGCATGGAGAAATGGCGGAACGTTTGATGGTGCAAAGCTTACAGATGAGCAAAAACGCCTGCGATCAGACTACATCTCTATCCTGAAGCTCGCCCAGAGAGATCCGTTTATCGATGGTGAGTTTATCGATCTCACACTCCACAATCCCACCTCCAGCGAAAGAGTTTATGCTTTTGCTCGAGAAAGTGTCAAAGGGAGCGCTATTGTGGTCTCAAACCTTAGCCCGGAGGCTATTAAAACCACCTACACCCTTCCCCTGAGCCTAAAAGAGCAATTCTCAAAAGGTTTTACCTGTCTTTTGAACCTAAATCAAGACACAAGCTCTCGAGTGGAGATAAACCCTCAGGGCATACTGTCTTTGAGTCTTGCACCCCATCAGAGCATTGTAATTCACAACCCATAGCCTCATTGGCTTTCACTGACAACAAAAAGGCGATAGTTCACCCCCACTGAGCTAGCGCCTTTGTTATTTTGTGAGTAAAGGTGGCTAAAAATTGAATGAAAATTTGTAACTTGCAGTGATTTTAAGCCTTTAAGATGACTAAATTAATTAAATATCTACACTCAAAGAGCAGGTCGACCAAAGCCATGCTAGTGATCCACGCCATGGCCATCGCCCACTCTCTGGTGGCGTTGGCTGCGCTGAGGTGGGGCTTCAAGGACAGTATAGCGCTGACAGCATTGACCATCGCTATGATATTTATCTTGTGTAACGCCTATCGTTTGCCGCTATACACCACCGCCATTATAGCCCTTGTGTCGAGTTTTATGGGCGAATTTGTCGGAACTTTTGCCAGCCTCAAACTCACACCCCTGTTAGCCTATGCCAATATTCCTCTTACGTTTGTTATCACTCAAATCATTGGATGGGCAACCTATCTGGCGGCCATTAACAATAGCCCCGAGAGTCAAGACATGCCAAAAATGGAATTTGGCGAGAAAATAAAAGATTCTGATCTGAAGTTCCTGTATATCAACAGTGGGATTATTGCTCTTGTTATGCTGCTTCTCAG
>CAYJLL010000059.1:0-9942 GCA_964370955.1 uncultured Rikenellaceae bacterium
ATTTCCTAATGTTCGCCACAGCTACCAGCCTCTCCCCCACAAGCCGTGGAATGAATACTGGATTGGATTCAAGGGCGATCTGATCGAGACTCTCATCCAAAGAGCCTTCCCTGAGAAAAATCACGCTATATTGAACATCGGCCACAATGAACAGATCGTACAGCTGTTCCACAACGGCATACGCATTGCCAGTGAAGAGCGTTCGCTCTATCAAAAGGCGCTTGCAGGTACGCTTATCAACATTCTAGGGGGCGCTATTTATGCTCGTGAAAACCTATCACACAAAGACAGGGAGACTATAGACAAAATGGAGCGCGCGAAGGTTATAATGCGCGAGATGGTCAACCAAAAGATTAATTTTGAGCATCTTGCAACCCAACTAAATATGGGTTATTCTAGTTTTAGAAAGAAATTCAGAGACATCATTGGCGTCTCTCCTGCCTACTACTATCAAGAACTCAAGCTGGAGCAGTCAAAACATCTGCTGAGCGACACCAACAAATCAATCAAAGAGATAGCACACACTCTCTCCTACAATAACCCCGAGTCGTTTATCGCATTCTTTCGCAAACACACCCAGCTAAGTCCCAAGAAATACAGAGAAACCCTCAACACACCAACATAGCTGTGATGGTCGGTCAATAGTTGCGCTGGTGGATTTTGATATGGGCAACGTAATAACACCCCTATATGATTGCCTGTTTTTGATATTGACTTTTCTTCGCCCATCTTCCTTGCCTATCTTCCTCGCTCAGCTAAGAGTATTAATACAAAAAAACCTTGTCGCTCATCCACTCAGGGAATTGCGACAAGGTTTTTTTATGCTTTCTCGATTTCGCTTAGTAAACGAAATCAGAAAGTTATCAGCATTACATATTTGGGGTTTCCCACTGGTGGGTTTCAGTGCAGGTGATGTTTACAGTTTGGTTGCCAACTTGCATCATAAAGTCACCTTTCTCAAGCACCCATTTCTCGTTGTAACCCACAAAAGCTAGGTCTTTTGCCGAGATTGTTAGCTCAACAGTTTTGGTCTCGCCAGCTTTCAATGAGATTTTCTCGAATGAGCGCAAACGACGAACATCAGGAGTCAAAGAAGCATAGAGATCCGAGCTAAACAACATCACGCTCTCTTTACCAGCACGCTCGCCTGTGTTGCGAACATCCACTGTGAAGGTCAGAGTATCATCAGCATCAAACTGAGAAGCAGATACTTTAAGGTTAGAATACTCGAATGAGGTGTAGCTCAAACCGTGTCCAAACGCCCACTGAACAGACATCACAGCATCATAGTTATAAGCACCCTGCATTTGGTCTAGGCTCTGAGATGGCTTGTAGTCGTAGGTTGTGATAGTGTTCTCATAGCGAGGGTAGGTATAAGGAAGTTTTCCGCTAGGGTTCACCTCGCCCGTTACCACATCCACTAGAGCATCGCCGCCATAGTTACCCGGAAGGTAGATCTGAACAACAGCCTGCATATCAGCCTCAATGTCTGCAATCACACGAGGACGACCCTCGTTGAGAACCAAAATCACTGGTTTGCCAGTAGCCGTAAGCGCTTTAGCAAGATTTTGTTGGTTGGTCGATAGAGCCAGAGTGTTTAGGTTACCTGGGGTTTCGCAGTAAGAGTTTTCACCCACAACCAAGAAGATATAATCAACATCCTTAGCAGCCTGGACTGCGCGCGCGATTTGAGGTTCTTTTTCGTCCGACCATTGGCCCGCGAAGTTATACTCAACACCCGCCTCATAGACTACATTCTCTGCACCAAACTCATTTTGGAAAGACTCCAGAATGGTGTTATAGTCGGCTGCATACTGGTCGGTTTTCTCGCCCTGCCAGCTTAGAGTCCACCCACCATTGAGCGTGCGCATAGAATTGGCATTAGGACCAGTGACAAGAATCTTCTTGCCCTTAGCAGAAAGTGGTAGGATATTGTCTTTATTCTTAAGCAGAGTGATCGACTCTTGAGCCGATTCCAAGGCAACTTGTGCAAACTCATCGCTACCAAAGAGTGGATATTTCTTAGGATTGGTGTAGGGGGTCTCGAAAAGACCTAGGCGGATTTTCATTCTAAGCACTCGGCGAACAGCATCGTCTATACGACTCATAGGCACTTCACCCTCCTCTACTAGCTCTCTGAGCATATCGCAGAACGAAAGTTCGTAGGGCACCATAGACATATCTATACCTGCGTTGATCGCTAGTTTGATTGCTTCTTTTTTGGTTGCGGTAACTTTGTCGCGAGTGTGGACATTGTTAATATCCGCCCAGTCCGTAACAATCACACCATCCCATTGGAGATCTTCTTTGAGCCACTGAGTTAGATACTCGTGGTTGATGTGGAAAGGCATACCGTTGTTCATTGCTGAATTGACCATCACCGATAGCGCTCCATCGCGGATAGTCTCCAAAAATGGTGCAAAGTGACGCTCACGCATATCTTGTTCGCTAATAAAGCTAGGAGTACGATCCTTGCCCGAGGCAGGAGCACCATAGCCCATAAAGTGCTTCAAACAAGCCGCAACATTCTCTGAGCCAACTTTATTAGAGTTGTCCCCTTGATAGCCTTCGACTGAAGCCTGACCCATCACCGTCACAAGGTAGCTATCCTCGCCATAGGTCTCCCATTGGCGTGGCCAGCGAGCATCACGCCCAAGGTCAATAACGGGCGAGAAGTTCCAAGGCACCGAACTTGCACGAGTTTCATAGGCAGTAATCTCTGAACCCTTCTCAACCAACTCGGGGTTGAAAGTTGCTCCCATTCCCACCTCTTGAGGGAAAAGTGTACCGCCTATGGTGTAGGTGGTACCGTGGATTTGGTCAAGACCATAGACCAAAGGAATACCACCATTGGCGATGGCTGTCTCTTGGAGGGTTTTGATGGTCTGATACCACTGCTCTGTGGTCAGGGGAGTGTTAGACGGGGTGTTGAGGATAGATCCCACTTGATACTTCACCAAGACCTCTTCCAACATCGCTGGATCGAGCTCCATAGGGAAGGTGGTCGAAAACAAGCCACCTTTGGTCAGCACGTCCAAAGTCAGCTGGGTCATTTGACCAATCTTTTGATTAAGGGTCATTCCCTCGAGGATCTTTTCTACCTTCGCCTCGATCTGGGGTGTTGATTGAGGGGCTACAGGTTGAGCAAAACAAGTTGCTACCGTGGCAGAGGCTAAAGCTACTAATGTTACTAATTTTTTCATCTGTGAATATATATTTTTACTTAAAATTTCGTGTTACTTTTTTTGGTAGACTCTCACATAGTCCACCTCCATCGTGCGAGGGAATATTGAGTTGTCAACGCCCTTCACACCTCCCCAGTCTCCGCCAATGGCAAGATTGAGGATCAAGAAATGCTCTTGGTCAAAAGGCCAATTCTTTAGAGTCTTCTGAGCGGGGGCGTAGGTGTGGTAGATGTTTGAGGGATCATCAAGGTAGAACTCTATCTTGTCTTCGCTCCAAATCACCCCATACACATGCCATTGCTCCTCGGTTGGGTTTGCGATGCGACCGCTATTGGAATTTGCCGCAAAATGGTCGGGACAGTGGATAGAACCCACAATCACATCGGGATCATAGCCAACATACTCCATAATGTCAATCTCTCCGCAATCAGGCCACGAAGTGCCTTTCTCGATAGAGCCACCAAGCATCCAAAATGCAGGCCAAGTGCCAGTTCCTGTGGGTAGTTTAATGCGAGCCTCAAAGCGACCATATTTAAACTCTCTTTTCCCTGCGGTTTTCATACGAGCCGAGGTGTAAGAGCCAAACTCTTTGTTGTCGTTTACTTTATTGGCTACGATCTTCAGAGTTCCGTCTGAAACAAAGTGATTGCCTTGTTTTTGGTAGTCTTGCAACTCATTATTGGCGATGTAGCCCTCTTCCATAGTCCAATCGGAGCTCAAAGAGCTACCATCAAACTCATCGCTCCACACCAAACGGTAGTCATTGGAAGGGTCGTCTTGGGTGATGGTAATAACTTGGGTGTCGCTCACCATTTCGCCATCCTTCCATAGTTCTGCGCTCACCGTGTATTCGCCCTTGGAGGGATAGTAGTGCGAGGCGGTTGTTTGGTGGTAGAGGTTTTCGCCGTCTCCAAATTTCCACTCTATGATCTCATAGGTGCCAGTGGTGGTGGCAGTGAAGCTGTAGTTGTGGCCATCCTCACTATTGGCACTGATCTTAACAGTGGCAAAAGAGACGCTAGGCGACGAACACGAAAACAACAAAACGAGAGTTGTTAAAAGTAGTGATATTTTTTTTGTTATCATTGCTGTGAAGTGTCTAAAATAATAGGGAAATAATTAAAAACTACGACCTACAGTTTTTTCGGAAGTTTTGGTTGCAGATCGCAGTTTTTATCGAACTAAATTTTTCGTGTGAGTAAGGTATTTATTCGCTGAATTTAAAGTCGTCAATAAAGAAGATTCCCTCGCCCGAGTGCCCCTCGCCACCACACTGAATCACGATTCTATCAAAATCAACTCTATCTGCTACTCCACTAAAATCGAAACTCAACTCAACCCACTGGTCCAGAGCGATGTCCCTATGGACTATCTCCATTTGAGTTGTCCAAGAATCGCCGCCCAAGGAGCTATCCTGAAGTTTAATGGCAAGCTGAGGAGTTAGTTTATTCTCGGCGATCCAGTCTCCTGCAACTTCGTTGGCAGTGGTGAAGTCGTTGTACGAGGGCACAAACACCTTAATGGTCATTTTGTTCTGAGTGCTCAGATCAAATTTATAGGGCGCAGTAAATAGAGTGTTAGAGTAGAACTCTGTGCTCTTTTGATAGAGCATCACCGACGAGGAGGTATTACCACCCACGGGTGCAGGGTTTGAGTAGTTGAAATTAGTCAAGTCGCCCATCAACTCTGCCACCAAAGGCACAGTGAGTTCCTCGCCTTGGAAATCCTCGCTCAAAGGGATAGCCTCGGGCTCTGGTGCTGGCGGAAGAGGTCTTTCAAAGCCCTTACGAATAAGGGTCACATACCACGCAATATCGCCAACCTCAGTGCGAAGAGTCATCTCATCATCGGTGATAGAAACGATCTGATAGCGCTCCACTTCCCCTAGGTAGTACATAGCATACGCCTGAGAGGGTGGGAAGCTTAGGTAGTAGGTTCCATCTTCTTCAGACAAAGACCAACTCCAGTTGTTGTTCGAGGGTGTGTAGGCACCAATAAAGTCGCTACCCGAAGGTTCTGGAGTACAAACTCCCCCACGAGCTTCGAAAGCAGATTTCGCGCCTCCATTCACATAGCTCGAACCGTTGTTAGTGTAGACCACTTGGGCTCCCATTAGCTTGAAATTCAGCTCATCGTCATACATTCCAAGACCTGTTTTTTCGAGTGCTCCTGCGCTCCACCACATTGGAGTCATTTCGCTCAAAGGCCCTAGTCCTAGGTGTCCTTTTGTCAAAGAATCCATCACCCATGTTTTGCCATCGATGGCATCAATACCACCGCTGAGCATAACAAACACAGGGTCTTTTACTAGTTCATAGTTATCCCCAGGAATATTCAGCGGGATGGTTTTAGTCACCATCCCACCCTCTTGCAGGGTGGTCAAGGTAATGGTATAGTCGCCTTTGAAAGGGTAGCTTGCTTGGGCGGTGTTGCCAGTGGCCTTAGAGCCATTGCCAAAATCCCAACTCAGGGATGCTCCCTGCATATCGCAGCTGAAGGTGTAGACGTTTAGTTGCTCGGCTGGGCTTACTGCAATTTCAATTAGCTCGGCAGGAACCACAGGCTCAAGGGTGACACCCTCCATTTGAGGAGTACACGAGACTAACGCTCCAAAGAGAACTACGGGTGTGATATATCGTTTCATAGTGTGTATGTGTAATCTTTATGTTTAGTAATTTATTAATAGCCATCATTTTGCGTTAGCACTCCATTGGAGATTGTGATCTGCTCCTGAGGGATAGGCATCAAACCACCTTGGGCGAGGTTGAAGTGTTTTTGCATCGAAGGATCGCTCACGCTAGTATTCTCTGCCTCGAGGACAGTCTTTGCATAGTCCAATCCATAGCGACGCAAGTCCCAATAGCGGATACCCTCCATCGCAAACTCACGCTTGCGCTCCAAGCGGATATTCTCTAGACTCACCGAGGGCACATTATAGCCCGCACCCATCGCACGCTTAACCACCATCGCATAGTAGGTTTGAGCCTGCGAGATATTGCTCTCCAAAAGTAGCTCACTTGCCATCAACAGAACATCCGAGTAGCGGATAACGGGGATGTTATTAGGGAAATTCAACTCACGAGATCCTCCAATTCCATTGACCGCTGGATCGTCCACTCTGCGGGCTGTGAATTTATTGTTGAAAACTCCTGTGTTTTGATAGCCTGGAGTGTAAGACCACCCAGCAGCATCCATATCCACAACAGTCACTCCTAGGCGTTGGTCGCCATCCTCATAGTCCGAGAGAATCGAGCGACGCACTGGCGCAAAGCTCCATCCCGAGGTGTAAGGAGAGTCAGCATCTGGCTCACGGATTCCCCAGCGAATGATAGCAAAGTTGCCATCGCCCCCTTGAAGGTAACCCCAATCACCCCAGTTGGATGTGCTTGAGTACTGAATCTCGAAGATAGACTCAGGGCTGTTTTCGCTCTCTGTCGAGAAGTTATCTGCAAAGTCCTCGTTGAGCGATGCGCCACTAGTTGCGATAACACTCTGGATCATCGTTGTTGCCTCAAGGGAGGTCATACCATTTAGGGTAGATTGATTGTATGCTCCGGTATAGAACATCCAAATTCTCACCAATAGAGATTGTGCAGCCTCCATGGTCACTCTTCCAGCATCAGTTGCCCCCAGTGAACTTCGCGAGGGAAGCCCCTGCTCAATTGCGGCAGTCAAATCAAGGTGGATTTGGTTGAAGATAGCCTCTGGCCCTACTTGCTCAACTGAGTAATACTGTGAAGGCTCTAGGGTATTTAGAATCAAAGGCACATTGCCAAACAAGCGAACCAACCCCCAGTAGTTATAGGCACGAAGGAATAGCGCCTCGGCTGTGAAACGCGCACGGTTCTCTTCGTTGGTGAAGGTGATGCCATCCATTTTCTCAAGTAAAATGTTGGCACGATAGATTCCTTGGTAGAATTTCGACCACATAACCTCAAGGTTCGGATCGTTAGGATCTACGTCCCATTGCGCCATACTGATAAATTGTGGGATGTCATTGGCCGAAGCACCACCGCCATAGCAGTTCTCAGAGAGCGCCTCTGAATATAGTTCGAAGGTGTCCCACTGGAGCATGTCATAGACCGCCACTAGTGCCATCAATGCGTCATCCTCGTCTTTGTAGAACTGAGTCTCGGTTTGTTGGGTGATGGGCTCAAGATCAAGATAGTCCTTACATGAGCTCAACATTGCGCTTGCTATCAGCGCTGAATATATTATTCTTTTCATTATGATTATTATTACTGATATGTGTTTCTTTGCTATTTTACTCTTTTCGTTTTATAAGATTAAAGCGTTAGAGTCAATCCAAATACAAATGATCGTGGCTGAGGGTAAAGTCCATAGTCAATACCCGTTGAAAGTACCGATGAACTACCAATCTCAGGGTCATAGCCCGAGTAGCCCGTTAGAGTCCACAGGTTGTTTGCTGCAAAATAGACTCTGAGTTTTTGAGCGCCAATTTTGGTTTTCGACAAATCGAAGTTGTAACCAAGTGTAAGGCTCTTTAGGCGAAGAAACGAACCATCCTCAACGAAGAAATCCGAAGGGCGAGAATAGTTGCCGTTAGTGTCGTTGGTGGTCAGACGTGCGTGGGTGTTTGAAGTACCCTCTCCGTGCCAACGATAGATTGCAGATGTTTGATAGTTGGCTGTTGGTAGGTCCCAGCGGCGAGTTGCGTTGAAAATCTCGTTGCCATACTGCCCTGAGAAGAAGATAGAGAAATCAAATTTCTTCCAAGTAAGCCCTAGGGTCAAACCTCCCGTGAAATCAGGATTCGGGTCGCCTATCATTGTGCGGTCAAGGTCGTTGATGATGCCATCGCCATTGGTATCGACAAATCTGAAGTCACCAGCAACTGCATTTGGCTGAATAACCTTACCATCGGCATTGGTGTAAGAGGAAACCTCAGCAGAGTTTTGGAATATACCGTCGGTTTGGTAGCCCCAGAAGTAACCAATTGGTAGTCCTTCTTCCATGCGAGTCACCGAGGTCATAGAGGTTCCAACAGATGCTCCTGCCACAAAACCTTCTTGGTTTCCAACAGCGATCACTTCATTTTTGTTGTAGGCAAGGTTGAAGTTTACGTTCCATCCCCAATCGCCAGCGTAGTCGCTATATCCCAGTGCCATCTCAACACCACGGTTGCGCACCGAGCCTGCATTGCTTGCAGCAGGAGGAGCTCCCACATAGTCTGGAATAGGAACATACACCAATAGATCCTTTGTTAGTTTGTTGTAGTAGTCAAGAGAAAGGGTGAACTTGTCAGCAAAACGGGTGTCAACACCAATATTTAGCTGCTCGGAGGTCTCCCACTTGATGTCAGGGTTTGAAACCTTGTCGGGCGAGGCTCCTGGATACTGCACTCCTCCAAACTCATAGGTGCGAGCGCCATTGGCAATAGTAGCAAGATATTGCCAGTCGCCAATATTGTCGTTACCATTCTGACCCCAGCTAGCTCTTAGGCGGAATTGCTGGAACATATCACTATCTTTAAAAAACTCCTCGTTGTGCATATTCCAACCTAGCGATACCGAAGGGAAGTAGCCGAAGCGATTGTTTGAACCAAAGCGAGTAGAACCATCAGCACGGAAAGTTGCAGAAAGAATATACTTCTCATCGTAGTTGTAGTTCAGGCGACCAAAATAAGACATCTGAGCCATGTGCCAAGCACCACCCCAAGTGCGAGCACTCTCTGGGTCTTGTGCCAAATCAAGATAAGCATAGGCTGGGTCGTCAATTAGCAAACCTTTCTTCTCACCCCCAAGATTCGAACCATCATATTTGCGGAACGAGATACCTCCAAGAGCGGTAATAGCGTGTTTGCCAATTTTTTTGTCGTAGGTTATGGTGTTTTCCCACAGATAACCGAACATATCAGAGGTGGTTTTGCTTGTACCACTAACAAGGTTAGAGGTCGAAGCATTCAGGCGGTAAACTGGAGTGTAGCCCCAGCTCTCATCGTAGAGCGCCTCTAGCGACAGAGCCGAACGCACTTTGAAATCCTTAGCAACATCAGCCTCAAGGTAGGTGTTACCAAAAATCTGGGTTGCATTGTAGCTTCCGTAGGTGTAGTTCATACGAGCCACAGGGTTTACTACCTCTTGCGAGATGTACTGTGATTCAGCAAAAGAACCATCCTCGTTATACACAGGAGTCACAGGATCCATATTGATTGCAGCCATTAGAGGACCACCAAAGATATTATTCGCATCGATAGCACCTTTTTTGGTGGCGGTGATAATCACGCTTTGTCCGAAACGCAATCTACCATCATAGTACTCACTGTCGGTGTTTTCTCTGAAGGTATAGCGCTCGTATTGCGATTTACCTGGAGCGATAGTTCCCTCTTGGTTAAGGTAAGATCCACTAACATTATAGCGCAACACATCGCTTCCGCCCTTGAAGTTGATCTGAGCATTGGTGATAGGAGCATTCTTATTCATGATTGCCTCCTGCCAATTTGTACCCTCGCCCGCAGTTGCGATTTGCTCGGCGCTGAACATAAGAGATTGACCACCGTTGAAAGCAGCTTCGTTCTGCAGGGTCATATAGGTTTTAGCATCCAGTAGATCCATAATGTTACTCATGTTTTGAATACCATAGTCTACGCTGGCGGTGATAGAAAGCGGTTCGTTGAAGTTACCATGTTTGGTGGTAATCAAAATAACACCATTTGCACCACGAGAACCATAGATGGCCGCAGATGCAGCATCCTTTAGGATCTCCATATTAGCAATATCGGCAGGGTTCAAAAAGT
>CAYJLL010000060.1:0-9877 GCA_964370955.1 uncultured Rikenellaceae bacterium
TTGGGCAGATTCAATTGCCATACGCTGCGATTCAGAACTTGCCACAACCCACGCTGGGGTGTAGGGTACTGTCGCAAGGAGTGCTAGTCGTTCTATGCGATCAGACTCCATTATAGCCCACTCCATTGCCTGAGCTCCACCAGTGCTGCCGCCGATGAGCATAGCGATTTTATCTATCCCAAGGTGGTCGGCAAGCCCAGAGAAAGCACGGATATTATCCCTGACAGTGAAATCACCTCTCGAAGATCCATAACATGAGCCCAGCTTATTGGCACAGACAATAAAATAACGCGAAGGGTCGAGTAGGCCGCCCTCCATAACAGTGTCAGGCCACCACTGCGCACAGTCGCTATTGGCTGTGAGTGCATGGCAAACCCATATAACATTATTTCGCTGAGCGTTCAACTGCCCATAGCTGTGATAGGCAATAGTAAGGTTTTCGATTTCTTGGCCATTCTCGCCCGTGAAAGGCTCGCCGCTCTCGAAAAACTGTACATTGCTGCCCATATATTCTCTGTACATATCAAAAAAAGTGGGTATCTGGAGCCTGAGATGACTCCATTACCCACAAAGATATGAAATTTTTGTTAAACGAGCAAGTCTAAAAATCTGTTTAGACCGATCGCTATTAAAATTGAAAAGCGAAGTAAAAGATCCTTAAGTATAAAAAAATAGAAAATTCTAAAGAGATTCTAAATCTCGTTTTTTTAAGCGACGATTGAGATATTCGTTGAGAATTACAAGCGGCAGTGCAAACACCACTAACATAAGCGCCAAATGCCACGATGCAGGCTCAATGTCTAGTGCAAACGATTCAGTGAAAGGCTCGATGAAAGGCTCTGTGAAAATTGAATAATCTACCCATATAGACGATACAGCGACCCCCGCAATCAACACGCAAACTCCCAGCAGGCTCCAAAGCGCAATTTGCAGTCGCTGGATTCGCTTTTGGCGTACTTTTGCAGCTGCAATTTTCTGAAAGAGAATCTCTTTGTTTATCGAAGGAATTGCCCGAGGCGCCATTCTTTGAGTGCTTTTGTTCAGTAATTCATCTATATATTCACGTTTTTCTATCATAGCGTTTTACTCCTTTGTTCAAATTCTTCTTTTATTTTTCCTCTCAAGCGAAATAGCTTGGTTTTCACCTTCGAGACTCCCGAGCCTATAACCTCAGCGATTTCACTCACACTCATATCCTTGTAGTAAAAAAGTGTGATAATGGTTCTGTCCTCCACCCCCAAATCCTCCACTATGCTCTCGATGAGCTGCAAATCACGTTCCCTACGCTCGCTTTCTTCGCCTTGGCTATCAATCACCTGAAAGCCCGTGGCGTCAATCGAGGTTTCATCCACTCGTTTTTTGCGTTTATGACCCAATGCCTCGTTATAAGCAATACGATAAATCCAAGTGGAAAGTTTCGATTTTCCTCTGAATTTATCCAAGCCCAAATACACCTTCACAAACACATCTTGGCTCAATTCCTCCGCCAAATCTCCTCGCCTGAGCACCCCGAAGATAATAGTATAGACCATCCTTTGATGGGCTTCCACTATCTGCTGGAATTCGATGTCCTGAGCTGGGTTTGACATAAGGCGCTGCTGCGAATTGATTGTTTGTTTTGTGTGTTTTGTTTGTATCTTTGATGCACAAAATTGTGTTTGGTTACAAAAGTAGCTTTTTTTAGCGAAAATAAATTTTTTGAAACTTATCTTGTAACCTTTTGCTCCCCCCTGCATCATATAGGCAAACGAAATAAAAATCAATAACCTTTTAAAACCTTTACAACAATGAATTTACTAGTTCCAATCCTGATTGTTTACATTATCGCTTATTTTATCTACAAGCTCTTTAGTTTGTATGCTCGCCGCCGTGAGCGCATTATGATTATCGAGAAACTCAGCCAAAACGTGGGTGAGGCCGACTCTAAACTAATTGGCAATCTGCTGGAGGCTAACGCTGCGTCTCAGGGTTCTTATTCTTCGCTGCGTATAGCTATGCTGCTCATTGGGGTAGGTCTGGGCTTTTTGGTGGGAATGTTCCTCCAGCCTCAATTTGTTGAGAACATGCAAAATGCAATTCAAAGCAATCTAACTAGTAACTATGGCGCTAGAGACATGTACGATTTTATTCCTTTTATCGGAGCGTGTATCTTTGGTGGCGTGGGCTTGCTGTTGTCTTACTTTGTTGAACAAAAAGCAAGGAAGAAATAATCAGCATAAAAACTGATACACTAAAAAAGGTGCAAGAGAATCAAGCTCTTGCACCTTTTTTTATCCGATTTTGAGATTTCCCAGCCTAAAAACGATATTTAAGAGCAACTCCCACCGATGGTATTGTGTACGCAAAGTCAAGATCATTATTCACATACGACAACACGCTAAAATCTACAAAAGGTTCGCAGTAGAGGTTCTTGTGAATAGTGAAATCCTTTGACATGCGCAAAAATACACCAAGGCAGTTATCCCCGTTTTTGATACTGTAGTGCGATAGTCCAGCATTAAAATTTAGTACGCCTCCGTAGTATTTGTAGCTCAGGGATGTTACAAGTGCATTGCCTAGATCTTCAACCGCACCGCCCATGTTGAGTTCTATGCCCGAATGTTGCGAGAGCTGCACCTCGAACGAACCATAGCCGCTAAAACCACTTCGTGAGGCGAATGAGGGTCCCTCTACTCCAGGTAAGTCGTATTTCGCTGAGCCTAGGTTGGCAGCAAAATAAGCAGCCCCTCCAACCGAATATCGAGGTTTGAATTTTTGCGAGTCCTTTTGCGACTCTTGGGCTCCCACTGTAATTATTGAAAACAGTAAAGCTAGTGTTAGTAGTGTTTTTTTCATGAAACTTTGGTTTTTTGGTGTTACACAAATATAGGAATAAAATTTTGTAATTGCAACTCTAGTTTCTATCGAAAAATATTAACTTTGTGGTATGAATAATTGTGATAATCAAAGGGTGATGGTCGTTGAGACAGCCGATGGTAGCTCGACGTTGTGTGGCGATAGGTTCCAAGGGCAGCACTATCATTCGCTGCGTGGGGCGGAAGGCGAAGCACAGCACGTTTATGTGCGATTTCTGCGACGTGGCGATAGAGTGTTGGAGATTGGCTTTGGCTCGGGGCTTAATGCGTTACTCAGCCTGCAAACTGGGCTTTTATTGCATTACACCACTGTGGAGCTTTATCCCGTAGGCTTGGATGTGCTAGAGGGGCTTTCCTTCAATTGTTCGCACTTACGCGAGCTTCACACGAGTCCTTGGAAAAGTTGGCGTCAATTGACCCCTGAGTTTACTTTTCGTAAACTCCTTCTTGATATAAGCCGTGCAAGTGAGCTGCCATGCGAGGAGTTCGATGTGGTGTTTTTCGATGCTTTTGCTCCAGATGTTGTGCCCGAACAATGGACAGTCGAGGTGTTCTCGCAGATTGCAACACGTATGTCTGTGGGGGCTAAACTTTTGACCTATAGCGCTAAGGGTGTTGTCAAACGAGCTTTGCGGGAGGCAGGATTGGAGGTTAAACGCCTTGAGGGTGCGCTGGGGAAGCATAATATGCTTTTGGCTACAAAGTTGTAATGATATTCATTCTAAAATTTAATACCTAAAGATGACAATTAAAGAAATATATGAGGCTGCCGATCGTATTGGTCTGATGGCTTTTTCGACAATTTATAATGGCGAGGTTCACTCTCGTATTGCCCATTTCAATGGCTACGACGAAAACGGGATCTACCTACGCACTATGGGTTCCAAACCCTATGGAAGGCAGCTCAGAGAAACGGGGCAAGTCACCGTGTGCGGTCAGTGGGGCGGAGCAATACTTAACCACGAGGATGTTGGGGCGATACCTCATTTCGCTCCTGGCTACACTTTCCGCCTTGTTGGAAAAGTGCGATTTGTGAGTGCAGAAGAGGTGCGAGAGCTAGCCAAGACCAATAAAATGATGGAGGTAGCTGCTCGTGATATTGATATGTATCCTGCGATGGGCGAAGGGAATTTTGTGATCTATGCCGCGAAGGTTGAAATTTATGATTATGACTTTGAAAAACTACATCGCTCCCACAAACTTCTGCGCCGTAGAGCGAGTTTCGGGGGTGAGACTTTCAACCCCGCAGGTGTACGCATAATGGCGGATAAATGTATCGGATGTGGGGTGTGTGAGAGGACTTGTAGTTTTGATGCTATTATATCGGGTGATACCTATCGTGTTAATAGTGAGCGATGTGACGATTGTGGTAGTTGTCGCCTGGCGTGTCCTGTTGGGGCGATCGAGGAATCCTTGGTGTTTTAGTTGAGGTTTTATTATGAAATTTTGGTGAAAAAGCATATCTTTGTAGTTTATAGAGTGAGACAAAACGTGTGAGAAAAATATGGAAGTGCAACAAAGAAAATATTTAGATAGAGTGAACTCACCTGCCGATCTACGCAAACTAGCGTTGGGGGAGCTGAAGGACTATTGTCGTGAGCTCAGAGAGTTTATTGTGAGAGAGGTGGCGCAGAATCCAGGTCACTTGGGTTCTTCTTTGGGTGCTTTGGAGCTTGCTGTTGCGATTCACTATGTGTATGACACTCCATCGGATGCTGTGGTTTGGGACGTTGGTCATCAAGCCTATGCGCACAAAATAATCACAGGACGCAAAGATCAATTCCATACCAATCGAAAGAAGGGAGGCTTGAGTGGCTTCCCTAAGATGGCCGAGAGTGAGTACGATTCTTTTGGAGTGGGACATTCCTCGACTTCTATTTCGGCTGCATTGGGGATGGCTACAGCCACAAAACTCAAAGGCGAAACTAAGAAAGTAGTGGCAGTGATAGGCGACGGTTCAATGAGTGGTGGTCTAGCCTACGAGGCGATGAATAATGCTTCGGGAACCGATATGCTTGTGATTCTCAATGATAATAATATCTCTATCGATCCGAATGTTGGCGCTCTGAAAGAGTATCTATTGAAAATCAGTACCTCACAAAAATATAATCGCTTTAAGAATGGCGTGTGGCGAACATTTAATCGCACCCCGAGGCTTCAACGCTTACTGCAAAAGATAGCAGATAGTACCAAGCAGTTTTTCCTACACCAAGGGGCTGTGTTCGAGGCCTATGGCTTTAGATATTTTGGTCCAGTGGATGGTAATGATGTGGTAATGCTTGTTAAACGCCTGCGCCGCCTCAGAGAAATGCCTGGTCCGAAGCTGCTACACGCACTCACGGTCAAAGGTAAGGGCTATGCTCCTGCCGAGGCTGAGCAAACCAAATGGCATGCACCAGGGTTATTTGATCCTACAACTGGTGAGAATGCTCCTAAAGCCAATACGCTGCGCTTTCAAGATGTTTTTGGGCACACCATATTAGAGCTTGCTAAAAACAACCCAAAAATCGTGGGGATTACCCCCGCCATGGTGTCGGGTTGTTCGCTAGGGATCATGATGAATGAGATGCCTGAACGTACTTTTGATGTTGGTATTGCCGAGGGTCATGCGGTGACTTTTGCAGCAGGTTTGGCCGCTCAGGGTTTGGTGCCTTTTTGTAATATTTATTCATCTTTTGCCCAAAGGGCAATAGATAATATTGTGCACGATGTGGCTATCCAATCACTCGAGGTGGTGTTCTGCTTTGATAGGGCTGGGCTAGTTGGCGAGGATGGAGCGACCCATCAGGGAGTTTTTGATATTGCAATGTTGCGATCAGTACCAAATATCATTATCGCAGCACCAACCAATGCAAACGAGCTAAGGAATATGATGTATACAGCCTCCTTGGGGGGCTTTAATGCGCCTTTTGTGATTCGCTATCCACGTGGTGGGGAATTTGATATGAGTGAACTTAAAGAGCCTTTGCAACCGATTCAAATTGGTAAATCTCGCCAACTCAACCAAGGGGATGCAAACGTTGTAGTGCTATCACTCGGAGATTTAGCAGCGAGAGTGGGAGAACTTATTGAGGATCTCAAAGAGCAAGATATTAATCTTTCGCACTATGATCTGAGATTTGTCAAACCGTTGGATACTATGATGTTGGATGGTTTGAGTGAGAGTGTTGACTGCGTTGTGACCATTGAAAATGGAGTGCGTGATGGGGGAGTGGGTAGTGCGATTTTGGAGTACCTCTCACAGAATCGACCCGAGATTCGAGTTTGTCGTTTGGGGGTAGGTGATAGCTTTGTTGAGCAAGCAAGCGCGGCCGAACAACATGCTTTGTGTGGGATAGACAAAGAGTCGATAAAATTAGAAATTTTAAAACTAATAGCAAAATAAGATTAATTTAAATATATGAAACATAAATCATTAAGTTCGCTAGCCTTTGTGGCACTGTTGTTGCCAGCTCTGGGGAGTTGTGTGAGCACTAAGTCCTATCGTGATGTGAAATCTCAACTAATTGGATATCAGATCTATCATGATAGCCTTGAGATGGAAAACGGACGAATGGGCGAGGAGTTGAACCGACTTAGGAGAAACGATCAAAGCGATCGAACAGCTGAGTTGGAGGATCTTTTGGCTCGCCGTGAAGCTCAGCTTTTTGAAATTAATCAAACAATTACTGATGCATTATCAGGATTTTCAGGAAGAGGTTTGAGTGTGACTAATCGTGACGGTCGCATCTATGTGTCGATGACAGAAAAACTGCTGTTCGAATCGGGTAAAGCTGAATTATCGGAAGAAGGTAAAGATGCTATCGCGCGACTATCGAGAGTTTTGGCCGACAATGATGATTTTGATATCGTGGTTGAAGGACACACCGACGACCGTGGGTATATCGCCAAAGAGGGTGCACAGATTGTTGACAACTGGGATTTGAGTTGCAAGCGTGCAACAGAAGTGGTGCGAGTAATGCTGCGCAGCAGTGATCTTGCTCCAGTGCGTGTGATTGCCTCTGGGCGTTCGCAGTACATGCCAATAGCTCAAGGCAATTCATCGAGTGCTCGTGCTGCAAATCGCCGCACAGAAATAATACTAACACCCCAACTTGACCAACTATGGGATGCGCTGGGAGAGTACAATGAAAACTAACCTAATATAAATAATACTTTAAAGACTATGTATAAGAGAATATTACTAAAACTTAGCGGTGAATCACTACAGGGCCAGCAGCAATTTGGCATTGATCCCCAAAAACTAGTGAGCTATGCTCAACAAATTAAAACCATTGCACAGATGGGAGTCGAGGTGTCGATTGTCATCGGAGGCGGAAATATTTTCCGCGGTATGAGTGGTGTGGGTAAAGGCTTTGACCGTGTGCGAGGCGACCAAATGGGGATGTTAGCGACGATTATCAACTCTCTTGGGCTGCAGTCGGCTTTGGAAAATGTTGGTCAACCAACCAAGGTGTTAACCTCGATTGATATGGCTCCAGTGGGCGAGATTTACAGTAAGTTTAAAGCTGTGGATTATATGAAAGAAGGCTATGTGGTAATTATTGGGGGAGGAACTGGCAACCCATTCTTTACAACCGATACTGCTTCGGCTCTTCGCGGGGTAGAGATTGAGGCTGATTTTCTATTGAAGGGAACTCGAGTAGATGGAATCTACACTGCCGACCCAGAGAAAGATCCTACTGCTACTAAATTCTCGAAAATTAGCTTTAGCGAGGTGATAGAAAAACGTCTCAAAGTGATGGATCTCACAGCCTTCACTATGTGTATGGAAAATGAACTTCCCATTATTGTATTTGATATGGATACTGAGGGTAACCTTCAAAAAGTGATTGACTGTGAAGAAATAGGAACAATTGTGAGTTAGAGAGACTCTCTAGCATGCAAAATATATCATGCTTATGAAAACAGTAAAACTATTTTACGGCCTTGTGTTTAGCCTTCTTTTCGCAGGCTCCTCCGTGGTACAGGCTCAGCAGAGTGCTAATTGTTTCGGAACGCCTAGCCAGCAGGCTTTTGATGTTGGTGAAGTGTTGCATTATAATGTGAAGTATTCGGCAGCGATATTCTCGACATCTGTAGCATCCGCAACCGTAGCAACTAGCGATGATATGATTGAGGGTGTTCCATGCTATAAAATTGGAGCTATAGCGAAGACAAAACCATTTTATAATATGTTTTTCAAATTGGAAGACATCTATACCACATGGATAGAAAAATCAACTCTGCGCCCCCTAAAAGCTACAAGTGTGCTGAAAGAGGGTGATTATCGAGCTCGTGGGCGATTTGACTTCGATTGGAATCAAGGGAAAGTCACAACAGTGGGCGAGAACCTAACTCGCAAAGATAAGCGTACCAAGCAGATGGATCTTGGTCCTTGCAGTTATGATGCTATTGCTTTGTTT
The DNA here is from genome assembly GCA_964370955.1 of uncultured Rikenellaceae bacterium. GTDB lineage: Bacteria > Bacteroidota > Bacteroidia > Bacteroidales > Rikenellaceae > Mucinivorans. The sequence continues at coordinate 8,261 of CAYJLL010000060.1, forward strand.
TTCAATATGCGGCAAATTGACACCCGTAATTTAGTCCCAAACAAACCCATAGAGCTATCGTTGGTTTTGGAGGATACTGTGCGAACTATAACATTCAAGTTTCTCGAGCGAGATAAATATGATCTCGATGATATTGGAGAGTTCAATACACTGAAGTTTTCTTGTCGTTTTGTGTCATCCACCGATCAATCTTTTAAAGATGGAGATGAGTTCTATGTGTGGATTTCTGATGATTTAAATAAAATTCCAGTGTATATAGAATCCCCAATACGCGTTGGCAAGGTGAGTGTGGCATTGGAGACATGGGCAAATCTAAAACATCCTTTCTCGTCTCTAATATTTGACGACGATAATTAAAGACCAAAGGAAAGTTTTCTTACAAAGTTTCAAGTACTTAACTGCAATATAAGCAGTGTGTTTGAAACTTTTTTTATGCCCTTAACCCATCTTTTTATTATGATTTTTTGGTTTTTCAATAAATCTTATATATATTTGTTATTAAGAATATAATTAATTGTTCTTATTAACCCCCATTATTAATCAAGTCCTGAGGTGAGATTTCACGGTCAGGCAAAAAAACAAATTTTTATGAAAAAATTAAAATCACTTCTGATTGTTTCCGCTATTTTACTCTTTAGCGCGAACGCATTCGCTCAAAGTCCCAAGCAAGGGCTGCGAGTTGGCGACATTGCCCCTAATTTCACTCTCAAGAATCAAAACGGTAAAGATGTGACCCTCGATTCGCTTCTTGTCAAAGGCCCAGTTGTATTGACATGGTACCGTGGAGGATGGTGTCCCTATTGCAATGTTGCTCTCAAGGAACTATCCGACAAATTTGGACAGATCGAAAGTCTTGGAGCTACACTTGTTGCGCTTTCGCCAGAGCTACCTGACAATTCTTTGAATACCACCCAGAAGAACGATATTAAGTTTAATGTGCTTTCAGATCAAGGCGGAAAAGTAGCAGCGGCGTATGATGTCTTGTTTAAACTAGACGAACAGACTCATCAACGCTATGAAAAAGCTGTAGGGCTTAGTAAGTTCAATGGTGACGATAGCGGAGAATTACCCATCCCAGCAACCTATGTAATTGATCAAGATGGCACTATTCGTTATGCTTACGTGAATATCGATTATCGTAAACGTGCTCCAGTTGATAGAATACTTAGCGAGCTGACAGACATACAAAAAGAGAAGAATAGCGATAAACTAGTGGTATTACTCTCTAGTGACGACCCTATGGTTGCACAGCGCGTGGCTTTGATGTATGGTAGTGCAGCTAAGCGTGCAGGTTGGTTTGACGAGGTGACTCTACTAGTGTGGGGACCGTCAGCTAAAATGATTGCCGAGAATCAAGACATTCAAAAAATTGTCAAAGCGATGAAAGATTCGGGAGTAATGGTCAAGGCGTGTATTGCATGTGTGAATGCCTATGGAGTCAAAGATGACCTCGAGGCACAGGGCTTTGAGGTAATTCCTATGGGAGTGCCTCTAACAAATTACCTCAAACAAGGATATAGCGTTCTCACCTTCTAGGGTGCTACAGATTAGTTAGATACAAAAAGGCGATGTGTTCTGAAAACACATCGCATTTTTTGTGAATGATTTTAATCGCAG
>CAYJLL010000061.1:0-9622 GCA_964370955.1 uncultured Rikenellaceae bacterium
AGATTTCGCCAACAGTAAAAAAAACGAGGCGAACCCTCGATTTGAATCAAAGCGAGATTGACCAAACCTAAAGATGAGGTGGATGGTTAATCTCGTTTTTTTACTTGGGTTTTATTTACTACCTTTGTGGCAATAATTATCTAGCGAAAAAAGGAAAAAGTGTTATCAAGACGTTTATTAAGAATTAAGGTGGTCCAGTCTATGTATGGCCACTTGTTGGGAAGCGAGAGCAATGTTGCTCGCACTCGCAAAGAAATGCTGCACAGTGCTTCGAAATGTTACGAACTATATCTGAGAATGCTCAGATTGCTGCCTGATTTGCGTGACTATGCAAAGGGGCGTATGGAACAGGCGCGTGGTAAATTTAAACCTACCCCTCAGGAGCTCAACCCAAATATGCGTTTTGTTGAGAATCCTCTCTTTGCTCAAATCGAAGAGTGCCCTGAGTTTTACTCACTAACAGCACGCTACGGATGGGCAGAGCAAGAATCAATATTGCGCGATTTGTATAAATCTCTATTGGAGAGCAAATTCTACCAAAAATATATGGAGGCAGAAGAAGTAACATTTGCCGACCACAGAAAAGTACTCGTTGAGATTTATAAAAATCTTATCGAAGAAAACTCGCTTATTGAATCTTTCCTTGAGGATCATTCGATCTTTTGGATAGATGACATAGGCTATGCTCTAGGATTTGCTATCAGTACTCTCAAATCTTTGGAGTCACAAGAGGATGTTCTCTCTATCCAAGATCAATATACCAATGAGCACGACGAATTTGCATGCGAACTATTGGAGCGTGCGATTTTGAACCATAATTCGAATATCGAGCTAATCGATTCTTTGGTTGAGAATTGGGATGTTGAGCGTATTGCACTTATGGATAGAGTTTTGATCTCTGTTGCTCTTACCGAGTTTGTAACATTTGAATCTATTCCTGTCAAGGCAACTATGGATGAGTTTATCGAGATTTCGAAATATTACTCAACGCCTCAAAGTTCGACCTTCATTAATGGAGTGCTAGATAAAGCATGCCAGGAGTTGAAATCTCAAGGCCGAATAGTGAAGTTGGGTCGTGGCGTTTTGCAAAAATAGAACTAATAGCTATGTTTTATAGTATGAAAACTATGTTTGCGCTGGTTGGGGTTTTGTTGCTGGGAGCTTGTGGTTCGAGTGAACCAAAAAGCAATGGCGTTTCAACTCAAAAATCAGGACCTGTGGTGATTATGCCCGCAGTGGGCGAGCCGCAAGCAAATATAGATACCCTCAGATTAGGGCGACTTAAAGCAGGCGAAAAGGTAGAAACGGGGTATTTTTTGAAGAATACAGCCCCGTCGCCCCTTGTGATAGTAAATTCGGTGACTGGATGTGGGTGCACCTCATTGGACTTCTCTAGAGAGCCAATCGTTGCGAATGACTCGATTTATGTCACACTGAACTATGATTCAAAGGGAAAGTATGGTCATCAAATCTTGGATATTGATTTGATCTCAGCCGATAATCGAATTTCCAAAACCATTTTGATGGTAGAGGTAGTAGACTAGATTTTATTTATCGAGCGCTGTGCAATAAAATCGCAGAGTGGGTAGTTAGATCTAAAGTAAAAGAAGAAAACAAAAACAATATAAAAAACGAAAACAAACTTTATGGAAACAACAAATTTCTTGCTGCAAGCTGCAGCAGCCCAACAACCTGGTGGTTCGTGGATGACAATCGTGATGATGGTAGCAATCTTCGGAGTTGTGTACTTCTTGATGATTCGCCCTCAGCAGAAGCGTCAAAAAGAGCTTAACAACTTCCGCAAGGAACTTAAAAAAGGCGACAAAATCATCACCGCAGGTGGTATCTATGGTACTATCAAAGGAATCGAGGAGAACACTGTTGCAATCGAGGTTGACAATAATGTGAATATCCGCGTGGATAAAACCATGATCATGCGTGACCCATCTGACTTCCAGCAGAAGTAAGAGCGCAAAGGAAATAAAATGTGAGGGTGACTCTTTTGTAGTGAAGGAGCCACCCTTTTTAAATACTTAAACACTATGAAAGTAATTGCAATCAATGGTAGTCCACGCAAGGGTGGAAATACCTCCTCTGCACTCGAGGTGATGCAGAGAGTCTTTAGCAAAGAGGGTGTCGAATTTGAAATGATCGACCTTGGAGTAAAACCCATTAGAGGATGTATCGCTTGTCGTAAGTGCTCAGAAAACCAAAATGAACAGTGCATCTTCTCGGATGATATCGTCAATGAGTCGGTGCAGAAGATGAAGAATGCCGATGCTATTATATTGGGATCACCAGTGTATTTTGCAGGTATTGCTGGAGGGATGAAATCTTTCTTGGATAGAGTTTTCTATGTTTCGGGTGCTAATGGCAATTTGTTTAAAGGCAAAGTAGGGGCTAGCGTAGTGGCAGTGCGCCGAAGTGGCGGCTCTGCAACTTTCTCAGCTTTGAACTATTATTTGGGAATCACCCAAATGCTTATGGCGAGCTCTAACTATTGGCACATTATCCATGGTCGTGATAAAGGCGAGGCGCAATTTGATGCCGAGGGTGTGCAAGCAATGGAGGTTCTGGCTGGAAATATGCTCCATTTGATGCGTATGTCAGCTAGCTATAGTGGGCAGCAAAACCAATCACCTCAAAAAGAGTGGACTCACTTTGTCAGAGAAGATCTAATGAAGTAATCGCAAAACAAAAGGGAACTGTCTATTTGGTTCCCTTTTTGTTTGTGTCACTATGGGGCAGACTCTCACCCCAGTGGCTTGTTGTTTTTAGTTGTTCACCTGAATGGTTTTAAAGAACTTGTCGGCAAGGATAGTACCCTCAGGGGTGGAAGTGGGGTAGGCTACCATAAAATACCACAGCTCATCATTTCTGAGTATCAGCACAGCTCTGAACTCATGGAGTAGGGTCGCGATTAGATAAGAGCCGCTGAACATACGCGCTTTAGAGGTCCCGAGTTCATAGTCGCTGGGGATATATTGAAATGCCTCCATAGAGTTTTCGCCCACTATGCCTTGCAAGATTACGCTTGTCGCTTTCTCTCTATCCACATCCAGTGAGTCGGAAAATTCCACTCGCATGACCGTTACATTGCAAACCTCGTCTTGCTTCCATGAGCGAGCTACAATATGACGCGCACCCACAATAGTGTCAGGTTGGGCAATTAGTGTGTCACTAATAAGTTCTAGGGTGTGAGGAAATTGAATGGTTGTACCTAGATCCTCGTAGTAATTTAGCTTCCACGTTGAGCCGAGGATGTCGTCTATCGAACTTTTGCGAATATCACGCATTAACCAAAAGCCAACACTCGCCAGAAGGAAAGTAACTAGTGCTATCGATACGGCTATTGACAGACGCTTGCCTGTGCGGCGGCGTTTGATGCTACGAGAAATCTTGCGCTGTTCTGTGCGACCTTCGACCGCCGCACCGCTCACTGCAAATTGAGTCAAATATTGCTCGAAACTCCCATCGGGATTTGCAGTTTTCCATGCCGAAAAAGAGTTTCCCATTTTCGCTCCACAGCTGGGGCAAAAGATCATGTATTGACTGTGAAGTTCGACTAGGTTTGAACAATTATCACATTTTATGTAGTGTTTCATCCTTTTTTTGGTAACTTTGTGAGTGGTATTTGCTTATACCACCCTTGAGATTATAACGTGTTTGATCGGCTATATTATGCAAATAAAAGAAAAAATTTCCTTACTTCCAACTTCACCAGGTGTTTATCAGTTTTTAGATGAGAGTGGGGTGGTGATTTATGTGGGCAAAGCAAAAAGCCTGCGTTCGAGAGTGTCGTCATATTTTGCTCTCTCACGTGATCATTCAGCCAAGGTGCGTGCACTAGTGCGCCATATTGTGGATCTTAGGCATATTGTTGTAGATTCTGAATACGATGCTCTACTATTGGAAAACAACCTAATTAAGGAGCTTCAACCGCGCTACAATATCATGCTCAAGGATTCTAAGAGCTACCCATGGATATGTGTTTCTAGGGAGGCTTTTCCTCGAATATACTCCACGCGCAAACTTAATCGCTCTTCGGGCGAATACTTTGGCCCTTATGCCAGCGTGAGTATGCAGCACGCAATATTGGAGCTTATTAAAGGCTTGTATCCACTGCGTACGTGTCGTCATAATCTTTCAGAACAGATGGTGGCTCGGGGCAGGTATAGCGTGTGTTTGGAATATCACATTGGAAATTGTAAAGGGGCGTGTGAGGGCAAAGAGAGCGAGGTAGAATATCAACACTATATTGATGCTGCTCGTGAGATTCTGCGAGGAAACCTAAAGCCAGCACAAAGCTATTTTGGCGAGCAGATGACTCGCCTTTCAAGCGAACTGAAATTTGAAGAGGCTGAGAAAGTAAAAAATAAATTACTCCTTCTTGAGAATTATTCTCATCGTTCTGTTATCGTAAGTCCGACGTTGACCAATCTCGAGGTGGTGAATATTCTGGTCGAAGATGGAGTGTATTGCAACCGCATGAAGGTTGTGGGAGGAGCCGTGATTAACAGCTATACTTTCGAATTGCGAAATGTGATGGAAGAAAGTCCCTCAGAGTTGCTGTCGTTTGCTTTGGCATCAATGGGGAGGCTTTCAGCTGAGCTTGTAGTGCCTTTTTTGCCATCAACTGATTTTGAGGGAGTCCAATTCACAGTGCCTCAAAGAGGGGATAAAGTGAAACTGCTGGAGCTTTCGATGAAAAACTGTAAACTTTTCCGTGTCGAAAAAATGCGCTATGTCGAAAAGAGCGACCCTGCTCGCCACACCGATATGTTGATGGAGAAGATGATGCGTGAACTGCAAATGAGTGTTGAACCTCGACACATTGAATGTTTCGACAACTCGAATATCCAAGGCTCCTCGCCCGTGGCAGCATGTGTGGTGTTCAAAGATGGCAAACCCTCCAAAAGGGATTACCGCCACTATAATATCAAAACCGTTGTGGGTGCCAACGATTTTGCATCCATGCGTGAGATAGTCGAAAGGCGCTATCGTCGCCTGTTGGAGGAAAATCAACCTCTCCCTCAGCTTATTGTGATCGATGGTGGAAAAGGGCAGTTGGGTGCAGCTATAGGAGCGCTCGAAGAGTTAGGTTTGATGGGGAAAATTGAGATTGTTGGATTGGCAAAAAGGCTCGAAGAACTCTTCTTTGTGGGGCGTTCAGAACCCTTGTACCTCGACAAGCGAGGTTCGACTCTAAAGGTTTTGATGCAGCTGCGCGATGAGGCGCATCGCTTTGGAATCACCTTCCACCGTCAGAAACGCTCTATCAATTTCTTGCGCTCGGAGTTAGAGAGCATTTCGGGGCTGGGACAGGTCTCCATTGATAAACTTTTAAAGAAATATAAGACCATCTCCCGTATGCGCAAAGCACCGCTCCAGGAGATGGCAGAGTTAATTGGTGAGAAAAGAGCTTCGATTTTCTTCGATTTTTATGCGCAAGAGTCTGAAAATTAAAAAGTTTTATTACCTTTGAACTTTCAAACCATAAAAAATATACTAACAAGATGTATAATGAAGATACTAGAGTGGTGATGACCCTCGATGCTGGTGGAACAAATTTTGTGTTTGGTGCCATCGCAGGATGTAATGAAATTGTAGAACCAATTCACATGCCTTCGGCTTCGACTCATTTGGAATTGTGTTTGGCTAATATCAAAAATGGTTTCCACGCAGTGCGTAGCCGTTTGCAAGAGAGAGGCATCAAACCAGTGGCAATCAGCTTTGCTTTCCCTGGTCCAGCCGACTATAAAAATGGAATTATTGGTGATTTGGGTAACCTTCCAGCTTTCCGTGGTGGAGTAGCGCTAGGGCCAATGCTAGAAGAGGAATTTGGTATCCCTGTTTATATGAACAATGACGGTGACCTGTATGCCTATGGTGAGTCTATCTCAGGCTTTTTGCCATGGATCAACGAGCAGCTAGAAAATGCAGGCTCTCCAAAACGCTATAAGAACCTTGTTGGTATCACCCTTGGGACTGGTTGTGGCGCTGGTGTTGTGATCGATGGAAAATTGATGGAGGGCGACAACTGTGCAGGTTCTGAAGTATGGTTGGTGAATCAGAGATATTCTGAGACCATGAACATCGAGGAGAATATCTCAATTCGTGCCGTAAAACGCATCTATGCTGAGATTATTGGCATCCCAACCGAGCAAGCTCCAACCCCGAAAGATATCTATGATATTGGAATTGGAGAAAAAGAAGGCAATCGTGATGCAGCTTTGGAAGCTTTCCGAGTGATGGGACGCACCTTGGGCGATTTGATTTGCGATTTGACTACTATTTTTGACTGCCCAGTAGTGATTGGCGGTGGTGTGTCGGGTGCGAAAGATTTGTTTATGCCAGCGGTGATGAGTGAGATTAATAGCCAGTACACAAACGCAAAAGGAGATTCATACTCACGCCTTGTGCAAAAAGTATTCTTTGTGGAGGACGAGGCGCAGATGGAAGGATTCTTGCATGGAGAACTTCGTCAGATTGCAATTCCTGGTACCTCAAAAACCGTAACCTATGACCCAATGTCACGCGTGGCGCTAGGATTCTCGCAGATCGGAACTTCTAAGGCTATCTCAATTGGAGCGTATGCTTATGCTCTTTCGATGATAGACAAGCAATAGAACTTACTTCGATGATGATTAATAATAGGGTCTCTGTTTAATGGCGGAGACCTTTTTGTTTGATAAATAATAAATTACTGTTACATACTTAAATGATTAGAATTGCTTTTTTCGATGTAGATGGAACTCTCATCGATCACAATACTCATCGTATTCCGCAATCGGCCGTAGACGCAATAGTGCAGCTCAAAGAGCAAGGTACTATGATTTTTATTGCCACAGGCCGCCCGTTTTCGTGTATTAATAACTTGTCGCAACTTCAAAATCTAAATTTGATTGATGGCTATCTCACAATGAACGGTTCGCATTGTGCTGTGGGAGATAGGGTAGTGTATAAAAAATCTATAACACCATCGCAGGTAAAGATAATCGCAGAATATTGCCACTTAAGGCTTGTTCCATGTGTCTATATGCTGGGTGCTGACCATTTTGTGTGTGACCCCAATGAGACCTATCACAAGATATTTGGGGAGAAGCTAAATATCAAAAATGTGAGAGAAGTTCACTATGATGATATTAAGGATGAGGAATATTTTCAATTAGTGCCATTTCTGGATGAAGCAGCTCAGGCGGAATTGAGCCAACTGCTGACGGACTGCGAATTTACTCGCTGGCACAATGCTTTTGTGGATATTTGTGCCGATGGGAACAACAAACAAAACGGCATCAAACATACCATTGAGCACCTAGGTCTCTCACAGAGCGAAACCATTTCCTTTGGCGATGGAGGTAATGATATGGGAATGTTGGCCTATACTCACATTGGAGTAGCTATGGGCAATGCTCACCCCAAGGTGCAAGCTGTGGCTAGCCATGTGACTGATTCGGTCGATCAAGACGGAATAGCTAAAGCTCTTAAATCCCTAGGACTGGTTAAGTAATTATCCATCCTAAGCGCAAGCCAGAAGCATACAAAAAAGCCACTACCTTATAATAAAGGTAATGGCTTTTTTTAGTGTTTAGGTATTGCTAATGTTTATTTCACATCAACAACCTTCAGTTTTTCACCAGCATCCTCAACCACCATCTTTTTCCAAGCTTCAGTGTAACCTGGAGTTTGAGGAGATGCAGGGATGTTGTAGTTCTCACCATTGTCTTTGAACGAACCATCAGGGTTTTGAACTTTGGTGTTACCGTCGATAAACTTCATAAGAAGGTATTTATAAAGCTCAACCCAAGTGTTGTATAGCTCTTTAGCAGTGTTGCAAGAGTAGTTCGTAAGGAACTCACGAGCTAGCTCGGGGTTCTGATTGTAGAGCTCGCTAGCTGCCTTATCAATTGCTGGTTGCTCTGCGTAGCATCTGTTTTCAAATTTGTCCATCGCAGCTTTCACATCTGGGAAGATATGATTGTAGCGCATGTAAGCGAAGTTTGTAACGCGGTTTTGTATCCAGAATGAACTCTCTGCCCACTGAGTTAGGTGTCCATTGTTGAAGTCATACTCCCATGGCACACGTGTGATACCACAATAGAAGGGAGTCAAAGGCGAAGTTGCGCTATCGTCAGTTCCGAACCATAGAACGCCGCCAACTGGATCTGGCAACCACTCGCGACACTCACCAACGTACCACCAACCAGTTTGCTGGGTAGCGATAGCACGCTCATGAAGATACTGCTCTCCGTCCACTTCCCATGTCATTGGTCTCCAACGGTAAGGTACCTCGTGAGGTCCAGCACCAAGATCTTTAGTCATATCCAGTGGAGTACCTTGGTAGTGATCACGCATAAATGCAGCTACATCCTTAACATCAATTTTCTCCTTAGGGAATACCCAAAGCGGCATAGGGTTGTTAGGGTTGTGGCCCATCGCATAGTCTGTGTGCTCATCCATCGAAGGATCGAGTTTGCGGAAGAAACTCCACACGCGAGCCTCACAAAAACGCATAGCACCAAAATCCAAAGGAGCATAGGCAGCAGCGAAACTAAAATCTTTGTCAGCTCCCTTGAAGTAGCCTTGCTCTTTTGCAAACGAAATTACATCCTCTGAGTAGAGGCAATTCTCAGGGTCATTTAGAGGGAAAGTGGTGATACGAGCTTGGTTAGCGTGTCCCGAAACAGCACCCTCAGGTAGACGGCGTGCAACCCAAACCGCACCTTTATTAGCATTTACCTCCTCGCCAGTTTTCTTATCCTTAACCATTTTAACACCTTTGCCGATGATCTCTAGGTACCACACTTCGTTAGGGTCAGCAATAGAGATGCTCTCGCCCGATGAGTAGTAGCCATATTCGCTCACCAACCAACCCATGTATTCAACTGCCTCGCGAGCAGTCTTACAACGCTGAAGAGTGATATAGATCAACGATCCGTAGTCGATGATTCCATTTGGATCGCGCAATTCAGAGCGACCGCCAAAAGTGCTCTCTCCGATCAATAGCTGGTGTTCGTTGATATTACCCACAACCGAATATGTTTGGGCAACCTCTGGAATTTCACCAAGGATTTTTCCAGTGTCCCATTCCCTTACCATGCGCATAGTCCCAGCAGGGTGAGTCGCAGCAGCGTGGAAATAAAGCGCACCATAGAGTGCGTGGGAGTCAGCAGTGTAGCTAATCATGGTCGAACCTGATTTGCTAGCACCACGAGACACTAGGATGTTCGTACAGGCCTCGGCAACCCGAATGCCAGCAGCCATAAGGACTACTGCCGAGAAGGCGAAAAGTGATTTTTTCATTGTAGTTTGTATAGAAATTAATAAATTTTTGTGACCTTTGTCCACAAAAGTACAAAAAAATATGTTCAATAACAAAGAGTACCACCAAATACTACGACAGCTACCCGAGGGGGTTGATCTAGTTGCGGTGAGTAAATTTCATCCCTCATCCGATGTGCTGAGTGCCTATGAGAGCGGTCAGCGAATCTTTGGCGAAAGTCGTCCGCAGGAACTTGTCGAGAAGCAAAAGGAATTGCCCTACGATATTCAGTGGCATATGATAGGAACCCTTCAACGCAATAAAATCAAATACATAGCACCTTTTGTGGCGTTGATTCAT
>CAYJLL010000062.1:0-9522 GCA_964370955.1 uncultured Rikenellaceae bacterium
GATCATCCCTCCTCGTTTACCAGTTTTGGGGTTAATAACATCCACCTCATCGCTAATCCATCGGCTCGAAAGCAGCGAGTAGCCACCTAGTTCCACGCCTTTTGATATTGCATAGTCGTTGAGCGCCTTATATTTTGCGTAGTTCTCCTCGCTCTCATCCTCCATATTTAGCCCCGAGCCAAAGCTTAGAATCACCATTTCATAGCCCGTCTCTGCACATTGGTCTATGGCTTCTTCGACGATCTTAGGGTCGCTCGAGGTACAGTGCATCAAGATGGGGTTTTCTCTGACCCACGGTGCCACCATAGTATAAAAACGTCTCTGATACAGACCGCTGCGCTCTCTATCCTCGCTATCCATTGGGGTCATCCAATAGCGGAAACTATCAAAACTATCTCCCGCGGCTATCGTTGCATCGGGGCCCATCGGAAGCTTCACCTCCAACAGACAAGGGGTCATCATCGGGTAGTTACACTGCGAGGTGTAGCGAGGGTCTATCTCCCAGTTTTCAGTGAAATCCACATTCTTTTCCAACATCCCTCTAAAGCCCCAGTCTGCGGTCACAAAGACGTTAGGTTTGCGGAACTCGTGCTCCTGAGTACCATCGACTGGAGATTCAGGTTCTGCCATTGCTAGTTGTTCGAGAATAAAAGAATCTAAGTTGATAGCCATCTCTCCTTGGTTCTCCAACTCGAACCATTTGCTGATGGTGGGCAGTCCGTCATAAATGGCATAGTTGAGTTTGACGATCACACTAGAGAGTTCGCCCTGGCCACGAAGAGTGAAAGTGAGCACCTTACCACTCACATCTTTAAGGTCGCTTGGTTTCCAGCGCACATTTTTCCATTTTATGTGCTGTCTGAGTTCGCTCACCGAAAAATCCTCCACACGGAAAGCCTCGGGATGAGCCGTAAGTTCATCGACCCACGCTCTTTGGGTGTAGCCATACTCAAATTGTCCCTCCAAACCTCCGAGGTTATAAGATTGACCATCTATCACCACACGCCCCTCGCCACTGACGGCACGCAGAAGAGTCTCACCAGTGATATTATTCACAAAATCAATAGTCGCCAGATTGGGCATAACCCTAAACACTCGGCTCACAAGCCCATTGCTCAGAACTATATCTTTATTATCGGGCGTTGCTCGCACGCTAGCGACCGCCTGCGTAGCATCCAAGAGCCAATCATAAGATGGTTGAGCGATAGGCAAGCTAACTTTTTCGAGATTAGAAATTTTCTCCTCAAGTCTAGCTTTAACCTCGGCGGCCATGGGCTCTGCCTTCACATTTGATTCTACATTAATCAGGTTTGGTGCAATTTCAAAATAGTTTATCTTTGGGTCTATCCACACAGCGTGGTCACCACTACTACCATCGCCTCCATCTTCGACTATCATCTCTAGGACCTTCATCCCCGAGATAGGAATATCCAAATCAATGGGAGCCATCCCCTCGCTCATCAGTGGGCTGCGATAAAGTTCTCGTCCATCGCCCTTGACAACAAATACCACGCTACCCTTCTCCATCGAGCCATCACCCTCACCCAGCCCGAGGAATTGTTTTGATGCTCCCGACACTTTATACAGTATCATCTGCCCATCGGTCAGCGGGATCATACTCAATTCGTCTTTTGAGAAAGTAAGAGTTTTATCGTTAACCGCAATTCTAGTTTTCAATCGAGATGAATTGCCCAACCCAACTTTGATGGTACTGTTGGAGATCGTCCCCACGCCATCACTATAGGTCACCCCACCCACAGTGATAGGTTCACCCGTAACAGCTGAATTTTTTTGTGCTCCCCAGTAGCTTTGTTTAACCTTTGCAAGATCCATTTGGGATAGTCTCACAAAATCTGCATCCTGCGCACTGCTCATAATGACACTCGAGAGCATCGCAGCGGCCAGAAATAATTGTTTGTTCATAAAATTAGTTTGTGTATGGTTAGTTGAAGTTTTGATTTCCTCCATTAGTTAATCGTTAAACTTACGCAAAAGTAAAATAAATCAATAGATTAACCAAATAAAAAGAGCATTTTTAAATATTTAAAAATGCTCTTTTTATTTTACGATGTAAGAATGATTATTTTCCTCGCCCGAAAACAAAGCTCATCAAATAGCCAACGACAAACGATCCTGCCAACCCCACAAAACCATAGAGCAAGAAAGACACCTCACCGCCACTATTGAGCCACAAGATCAGAGCCATCGAACCAACAAAACCACACAGAGCAGAGCGTGTGCCTATACGCTTGGTGAAGATTCCCATCATAAACAGACCTCCAACTCCACTGGTCAATAGCCCTAGGAATAGATTGAATTGATCCCACAACGAAGCGATATTAAAGGTTGCCAACATAATCGCCATACCTACTCCAAGACTACCAATAATCAAACCTGAAACCCTCGCAAAGCGCATACGCTGTGCATCGGTGGTATCTTTTTTAAATTTGCGATAGAAATCCTCAACCACCACCGTTGAGGCAGAGTTGATATTCGAGGAAAGAGTAGACATAGCCGCTGCAAACACTGCCGCAATAAGCAGCCCCGCCAAACCCGCAGGCATACGAGTCATGATGAAGTGAGGGAAAATAGAATCAGTATTGCTCATCGAGATATTAAGCTCCTGGGGGGTATGTTTGAAATAGACGAACATTGCTGTTCCGATAGCAAAAAACAACACTGACACTGGTATGCTCACAATTCCATTAAGCCAAATTCCCTTGCGGGCACTTGAACTATCTTTTACCGAAATATAGCGCTGGATAACCGACTGGTCGGAGGTATAAGTCAGTAGAGTGTTAGCAAGCCCACCTATGAGAACTGTCCAGAACAAAGGTTTACTCCAGTCGAACTCAAAATTAAACATATTAATCTTGTTGTCACTCACCACCGTATCTATAACAGTTGTGAGTCCTCCATCAACACCCCAGATCATATAGCCCAGAGCAACAAATGCGCCACCCACCAACACAAAACCTTGGATCACATCACCCCAAACCACCGCTTCAATACCTCCCATCGTACAATAGGCAATAGTCACTACCCCCATCAACACAATACACAGGTATATATCCATTCCCGTTACAGCGTTCAAAGCTAACGAAGGTAAGAATAGCACAATAGCCACACGAGCGAACATGAAAGTAATGAAAAACGCCGATGCCATATAGCGTATCGAACGAGAGAACCTCTGCTCCAAAAATTCATAGGCCGAGGCAACGCTCAGCTTCCTAAAGAAAGGCAGATAGAAATGAATAACTATCGGCACCGCTAGAATAATGGTGAAGTTGAACACCAGCATACTCCAATCTGTACTAAAGGACTTGGCTGGAATAGAAAGGAAGGTGATAGCACTAAGAGCAGTTGCAAAAATACTAATACCTGCCGCCCACCAAGGGATATTTCCACCCCCTTTGAAAAATTGCTCTGTCCCCTTACCGTTCTTTGCAAAACGTTTACCTTTATTAGAGAAATACACGCCTATACCCACCATCGCCAGCAGATAGAGTCCTATGACCCCATAGTTTATCGCGCCGAAACTCGCAGTACTCTCAATTATCACCTGCGTTATATCGGCAGTGCGCACCCCTGGCGACACCTCGCCCGAGGGAATGATTATATCGCCACCCAAAACCACAGCAGTGGTTACCACGGGTAGAGGCTCAGGGCTTTGAATCTCGCCAACCCATTGACCCGTAATGGTGTGATAGGAAAGGATCTCACGTGAAAAACCAGCGTGGGTGGTTTGAAGTTGTTTTTGCAGAGCTTGCAAGGAGTCTTTTTTGTGAACATCCTCGCACTCTGCAATATCAACAGCAAGACCATAGAGCCTTGTGAACATATCGCAATTATCACCCCCTATCACAACGATATGCCCCGAACCATAGGCAACAGCCGAAGGATAGGCAAGAACTTTTTTCGCTCCATCAACCTCAATATCGCCTTTTGATGTCCATTGATTATCATGGGCGGTATACTGCCAAAGGGTTGTGGGAAGGTCAATATCTGCGCCTTGAACATCACGTCCACCAATTAGGTAATGCGCCATTGATTGCCCGTTGTGTTGCGCCACAAACACAGCACCCTGATTGCGCCTACCCTCGGGCAGAGGAGCTAGCTCGCTCCACAATTTGCTTTGAGTGTCAAAACCATACAAAGCGTTGCCTTCGGTTTTCACACCGTGGATATAAATCATTTTGCCTTGGGTGGATGCTGCCACAGGGGCGAATCCTTCGGGCATTTTATCACCGAGGGCCACTTGAGGCTTTCCGCCTGAGAGCGTCAAGGTAAAATAGTCTGTAAATTTCTCATTCGCATTCTCACCTCCAAAGCAATAGAGAACCCCATCTACAACTGCGCTCACTCCGTGGGCAATATCTCGGGGTAGCTTCACTTCTGAAAGCTCTACGCTATAACCGCCATCGTTTTGGCTAACTAGATAGATAGCATCTGTGTATTGTTTTTTGCCTCCCTCCCAAGGAAAGCCCTCAGAGAAATTAGATCCTCCTGCCACTACCACTCGGGGGGCTAGGGTTCCGATAAAAGCACCTGCCACTCCAGGGTTAGCTTTTCCATTAATTTCAGGCAGAGATGTGGGACTTGAAATACTTATTTTTTCGTCGGCAATAGCTGTGAAAGCTATAAGAAGAGAAGCGAAAAGGAGGATGATTTTTCTCATAAAATTTGGATTGTTTAGGGTAAAGTGTAACAAAGATATAATATTTTTATGATTCTTTGATATTTTGGAAACAATAATTTGTACTTTTGTATTGATAAAGCAAATCTTCATTTTAAACACATATCAACATGAAAAAAATAGAAGGCATGATTGCCGCCTCCTTCACACCGTTTGACAATAATATGGAAGTAAACCTTGCGCCCATTGGAGCCTATGCAGAGCTGTTGCGAGGCAATGGAATCAAAGGTGTTTTTGTTAATGGTTCTTCGGGCGAAGGCTATATGCTCTCTACCGCAGAGCGCGAGATGCTCGCGGAGCGTTGGATGAGCGAGCGCAGAGATGACTTTATTGTAATGGTACACGTGGGGAGTTGTTCGCTAAAAGAAAGCGTTGCTCTTGCCGCTCATGCTCAAAAGATTGGCGCTGATGCAGTCTCAACCATGGCACCTCCTTTCCCAAAGATCAATCGCCTCAACGAGCTTGTGGATTATTGTGCTGCCATTGCAGCGGCAGCTCCCCAACTTCCGTTCTACTACTATCACATCCCAGTTTTCAATGGTGCACACTTCAGCATGGTGGAATTTTTGAAAATGGCAGAAGACCGCATACCAAATCTTGCAGGTATTAAATACACTTTCGAGTCGCTGTATGACTTCAATCAATGTTCTATCTATAAGGATGGCAAATTCGACCTGCTGCACGGACAAGACGAGACTATCCTCAATTCGCTCGTGATGGGTCACACAAAAGGCGGTATCAGCGGTACTGCTAGCTATATCGGTAGCACACTTGTTGGGGTGATGGACGCTTACGCTAAGGGAGACACTGCTGGGGCTGTAGCTTATCAGGAGTATGCTCAAGCAGTGATTAATGTGATTGCTCGCTACCGTGGAAACATTGTGGCTGGTAAGCGCATTATGGGTATGATGGGATTGGATCTAGGGGGTAACCGCACGCCTTTCCAAAACCTTTCGGATCAAGAACTAGCGCAGGTGCGCTCTGAGCTTGAAGCTGTCGATTTCTTTAACCACTGTAATAAATAGTAGCAATGACACAAGAACATAAAGAATTCTTGGAGCTTTGCCAAGAGAAATACCACAAAGACCTCACAGAGAATATTCTACCTTTCTGGTTTGAACACGGCTTGGATCGTGAGAATGGCGGGGTTTACACTTGTCTTGATCGTGATGGAGCTTTGATGGACACCACAAAGTCTGTGTGGTTCCAAGGGCGCTTTGGCTATATCTGCGCATTGGCATATAACGAAGTGGGGAAGAACCCTCAATACCTTGAGGCGTCGAAATCGTGTGTTGATTTTATCGAAAAACACTGTTTCGACACCGATGGCAGGATGTATTTCGAAATCACAGCCGAGGGGGTGCCCGTTCGCAAGCGTCGCTATGTGTTCTCGGAGTGTTTTGCCGCTATAGCCTTTGCTGAGTACTCAAAAGCCTCGGGCGATGATAGTTATGCGCAAAAAGCACTCGAACTATTCAAGCGTATCCAAGGTTTCTTAAGCACAGAAGGGGTATTGCCTGCTAAGTCTTACGAGAAAGGACGTGGACACTCCATCACTATGATACTTATCAATGTGGCGGTGGTACTTCAAAGAGTAATCTCTGACCCTGTGCTCGATGAGCAAATCAACACCTCGCTTCATGACATTGAACACTATTTCCTAAAAACCGAATACAAGGCATTGATGGAAAGCGTGGGAGTGAATGGCGAGATTATCGACACCTGCGCCGGTCGTACCATCAACCCTGGACACTGCATCGAAACAGCTTGGTTCATACTTCAAGTGGCACGCTCACGTGGGTGGGACAGCCATTTGGTGGCACTTGCTAAAAAGATCTTCGACTGGAGTTGGGATTGGGGCTGGGACTCAGAGCATGGCGGAATAATCAACTTCCGCGACTGCAAAGGTTTTCCCCATCAGGACTACTCTCAAGACATGAAATTCTGGTGGCCACAATGCGAGACCATCATCGCAACCCTATATCTATACGTTGCTACGAGCGAAGAAAAATACCTAGAGCTTCACAAACAAATCCACCACTACACCTACGAAAAATTCGAGGACAAGCAACATCCCGAATGGTATGGCTACCTACATCGTGACGGCACAGTGGCGCAACCTGCCAAGGGTAATATCTTCAAGGGCCCCTTCCACATCCCCCGTATGATGGTAGTGGGAGAGGGTTTGTGCAAGGAGATTCTTTCAAAGTAGGCTAAGTGCAAAGCGCACGCTTAAATAAAAACTAAGTCAGAGACGGTCGCACTCATTGGTGCGACCGTCTGCAATTTAAGAAGAACGGTAGCAAAAGACACTGCAGCTCGCACTGCCATTTTGTCATACATCGTGTGATAAAATTGGCAGTTTTTTCTTTTGGCGCAAAATTTGATTAATTTTGTAGCTAGAAAACAACAAAAATCTAAAAAAATACACTACGACAATGACAATCAAACCACTAGCAGACAGAGTTCTAATTGAACCAAAAGCTGCCGAAGAAAAAACTGCAAGCGGACTATTTATTCCCGAAACAGCCAAAGAAAAACCCCTACAAGGCACTGTAGTTGCCGTTGGCGCAGGCACCTCTGAGGTGACAATGGAAGTAAAAGTAGGCGACACTGTTCTTTATGGAAAATACGCTGGCACTGAAATCTCACACGAGGGTATCGATTATTTGATAATGAAGCAAGGCGATATCCTTGCTACAATCTAAGGGCGTATCTAACAAGCCATTTTCGGCACTTCATTCGATCTTGAAATCCTCATTTACGATGAGTAAACTGCGGTTTCAAACCCTTCACGAAGCCCCGAAACTGACTTATTATTCACACCCTTAACCTATAACCAAATTACTAAAACAATAACAAGACTATAATAAAATGGCAAAAGAAATAAAATTTAATACCGATGCTCGCGAGAGCCTAAAAGTGGGTGTAGATGCGCTAGCTAATGCAGTGAAAGTTACCCTAGGCCCTAAAGGTCGCACAGTTGTTATCGACAAAAAATTCGGTGCTCCTCAAATCACCAAAGATGGTGTTTCTGTAGCAAAAGAAATAGAACTAGAAGACAAATTCGCTAACATGGGCGCACAGATGGTGCGTGAGGTTGCCTCAAAAACCGCTGACGATGCAGGTGATGGTACTACCACCGCAACGGTTCTTGCTCAGGCTATCATTAGCGATGGTGTGAAGAACGTAACCGCTGGTGCAAACCCTATGGATCTTAAGCGTGGTATCGACACTGCCGTTGGTGCGGTGGTTGCTGAGCTTCAAAAACTTAGCAAGACCGTTGGTGATGACATCTCGAAAATCGAGCAGGTGGCGACTATCTCAGCAAACAACGACTCATACATCGGTGGTCTGATTGCCGAGGCGATGCAGAAGGTAAACCGCGAGGGTGTGATCACTGTTGAGGAGGCAAAAGGTACTGAAACTCATGTTGAGGTGGTTGAAGGTATGCAGTTCGACAGAGGTTATATCTCGCCCTACTTCATTACTGACACCGAGAAAATGGAGGCTGACCTTGAAAAGCCATATATCCTAATCACAGACAAGAAAATCTCGACAATGAAAGAGGTTCTTCCTCTTTTGGAGCCAGTTGCTCAAAGCGGACGCGCACTTTTGATCATTGCCGAGGATGTTGATGGTGAAGCTCTTAGCTCTATCGTACTAAACAAACTTCGCGGCACTCTGAAAATCGCAGCTGTCAAGGCTCCAGGCTTTGGCGATCGTCGCAAAGAGATGCTTCAAGATATCGCTACCCTCACGGGCGGTACAGTGATCTCAGAGGAGACTGGTCTTCGTTTGGATGGTGCAACCATAGAGATGTTGGGTTCGGCAGAAAAAGTCACTATGACCAAAGACAACACCACTATCGTTGACGGCATTGGCGACAAAGCTGCCATTGCTGAGCGTGTTGGCCAGATTCGCAAGCAAATCGAGAGCACTACTTCAGACTATGATCGCGAAAAACTTCAAGAGCGTCTAGCTAAACTAGCTGGAGGTGTTGCAGTACTTTATATTGGTGCTGCAACCGAAATCGAGATGAAAGAAAAGAAAGACCGTGTGGATGATGCTTTGGCTGCGACTCGTGCGGCGGTTGACGAGGGAATTATCCCAGGGGGTGGTGTTGCTTACATACGTGCAACAAGCATCCTTAGAGAACTAAAAGGCGAGAATGACGACCAAACAACTGGTATTGCTATCGTTGCTCGTGCAATCGAAGAACCTCTTCGCCAAATTGTTGCTAACGCTGGTGGCGAGGGCTCAGTTGTTGTTAACAAGATCAAAGAGGGTGAAGGCTCATTTGGATACAACGCTCGCGAAGATAAATACGAAGATATGTTCGAGGCAGGTATTATCGACCCAACTAAGGTGGCACGTGTGGCACTTGAAAATGCAGCTTCGGTTGCATCTATGTTCCTAACCACCGAGTGTGTGTTGGCTGAAATCAAAGAAGAAACCCCAGCAATGCCTATGGGCGGCGGAATGGGAGGTGGAATGGGTATGATGTAATACAGATCAACCTAAAACTTCTCCTAGAACACACTGTGGAGGGTCTCTAAAATGAGATCCTCCACTTTTTTTGCGCCTTTAATGAGAGCTCCAAACAAGCCCTATTAACTCCCCTTCTCTAAAGGGGCTTATCTTATCGTAGGATGTGCGAAAATAAAAATTATAATATATCATAAAAATTTATTACCTTTGTAAAATAGTGTGTTCATTAGACACGTTATATACTAAATAATAAACAGAAAATTAAAGCAGTTTAAAGACAGAGCGCCTTAAGATAACAACATAGAATTTACGGCAGCTTACACACTCAAGAGTTA